>CAYJDK010000045.1:0-11537 GCA_964368905.1 uncultured Bacteroides sp. | reverse complement strand
GAAGATTATGTGGATTATGACAAAGAGTATGACAGAGAACCTGACAGCAACTTTGACAGTAACTTTGATGATGACTTTAATAGTGATTTTGGAGAATTTGACGAGCAAATAGAAAAGATAGACACTTTAATTGAAAATTTGGATGACAATAAAATATATGTTAATAAAGAATTAGAAAATCGTTTTATTAATGATAGTAAAAAAAGCAAACAAGAAAATACGTATTTATTTGATATATTGTCTAATAATGATTATATACTGTCTGAGTATTATGATATACTTGAAAATGACGAAGGCGAGTTACTAATTATGTTAAATTATAACGATGAAATTGAAGATGGTGCACCTCGCAACCCTAAATTTTATTACGATGGCGAAGACCATGGCATATTAATTGCAGAAAACACACGCCCGGTTATTTGCGATTATGTTGCGCCGGGTGTTAGGGAAAATTTATACAATTCAAAAGAGATTTTAATTGCATTCACAACAAGTAATGAGAGCGGCGATAGTGATGATTATAAAATTAAACATGAATTTATTACGCCTGTAATTAAAACAGATGAAACAACCAGTACAGTTAACCGTGTTACAAACAAATGATAATAATTTTTTTAATGTGTGATGTTTTAAATGGTATTAGGCATGTGTGCCTAATACAAAAGTATTACTTAAACCGGTAGCTTTGCGGTTATGTCGGTGTAGAAAAGGGGATTTTTATGAGCTATGTTATTGAAATGAAGGGTATTACAAAAGAATTTCCCGGAATTATTGCAAACGATAATATTACACTACAATTAAAGAAAGGCGAAATTCATGCGCTTTTAGGAGAAAACGGTGCAGGTAAAAGTACATTAATGAGCGTGCTGTTTGGGATGTATAGGCCTGAGAAAGGGCAAATTCTTCTAAATGGTTCACCTGTAAAAATTCAAGACCCAAAAGAAGCTACAAAATATGGTATTGGCATGGTGCACCAACATTTTAAGCTTGTGCACAATTTTACAGTATTGCAAAACATTATTTTAGGAAGCGAAAGTTCAAAATATGGCTTTTTAAAAATGGAAGATGCACGGAAAAAAGTAATTTCATTAAGTGAGCAATATGGGCTTAGTGTAAACCCTGATGCCGTAATTTCACAAATAAGTGTTGGAATGCAACAACGTGTAGAAATTTTAAAAATGCTTTACAGAGATAATGAAATTTTAATCTTTGATGAACCGACAGCAGTTTTAACGCCTCAAGAAATTGAAGAACTTATGAAAATAATGAAAGATTTAACGGCAGAGGGAAAAAGTATTTTATTTATTACACATAAGTTAAACGAGATTAAAGAAGTTGCAGACAGATGTACGGTTTTACGAAAAGGTAAAGGTATTGGCACTGTTGATGTTAAAGAGACAACTAAAGAGCAAATGAGCGAAATGATGGTAGGCAGAAAAGTTAATTTAAGCGTTGATAAAAGCGAGGCAACACCGGGAGAAGAAGTGTTAAGCGTTAAAAACATTACTGTTGGTAGTAAAGGAAGCGTTAAAAATAAAGTTAATAATGTTAGCTTTAATGTGCGCAAAGGAGAAATAGTTTGCATTGCCGGCATAGACGGTAATGGCCAAAGCGAGCTTATTTATGCCATTACAGGCCTTGAGGCGCCAAAACAAGGCAGCGTACTTTTAAACGGCGAGGATATTTCTAATGCAGGGGTAAGAAAACGTAATTTTAGCGGCATGGCGCATATACCGGAAGATAGGCATAAACATGGATTAGTATTAGATTACTCTCTTGCATATAATTGTGTTTTAAAAAGTTACCATAAGCCGGAATTTTGTGAAAGAGGCTTTTTAAAATATGATAAAATAACAGAATATACAAATATGTTAATTGATAAATACGATATTCGCTCAGGACAAGGCGCTAAAACAATAACGCGTAGCATGTCTGGTGGCAACCAACAAAAAGCCATTGTGGCACGCGAAATAGACACAGACCCAAGTGTGCTTATTGCAGTGCAGCCAACAAGAGGCCTTGATGTTGGTGCCATTGAATATATACACAAAACAATAGTTAAACAAAGAGACGAAGGTAAAGCCATATTGCTAGTTAGCTTAGAACTTGATGAAGTAATGGAACTTTCTGATAGGATTTTAGTTATATATGAAGGCGAAATTGTGGCACAATTAAACCCAAAAGAGGTTACTGTAAATGAACTTGGGCTTTACATGTCCGGTTCTAAAAGGGAGGTAGTGCAATGAACAACAAAAAAGGCTTTGCTTTTCAGCTTTTAAATAGCGACGGAATATGGTCGTTTGTTTCGTCGTTATTGGCAATATTAAGCGGCTTAGTTGCAGGCGCTATTATACTGTTAATTACAGATGCTTCAAATGCTTTAGGTGGCTTTATGTCCATATTATTTGGCGGGCTAAGCAGTATGAGAGATATAGGACAAGTTTTTTATGCTGCAACACCTATAATATTAACAGGCCTTTCTGTTTGTTTTGCTTATAAAACGGGTTTGTTTAATATAGGCGCAAGCGGACAATTTATTATTGGTGCATTTGCGGCTGTTTTCGTTGGTGTTAAATTTGCTTTTATCCCAGGGCCGCTTCTTTGGGTTGTTTGCCTTATTGTTTCTATGATAGCAGGCGCTCTTTGGGGCGTTGTGCCCGGTGTTTTAAACGCAACGCGCAATGTAAATATTGTTATAGCATGTATTATGATGAATTACATAGGAATGTTCCTTGTAAATTTATTAATTGTTGAAACAGTTTTTGATCCGTTAAAAAACCAATCGATGTCTGTTGCAGAACATGCAAATGCCCCAAAATTAGGGCTTGATTTAATTTTTAGAAATAATAATGCCGTTTCAAGTGTTAATTCAGGAATATTTATTGCAATTTTAGCAGGTATTTTTATTTATATATTAGTAGAAAAGACAAAGTTCGGATATGAATTAAAAGCATGTGGATTTAACCGAGATGCAGCAAAATTTTCAGGAATAAATGAAAAGAAAAGCATTGTATATTCAATGGCAATATCAGGGGCAATTTCAGGTTTGGGCGGCGCATGCCTTTACCTTGCAGGTGCCGGTAAAAATATTGACGTTGTTGACGTGCTTGCAGCCGAAGGGTTTCAGGGTATACCTGTTTCGCTACTTGGAATGAACCACCCAATAGGAGTAATATTTGCAGGTATATTTATAGCATATTTAGAACAAGGCGGATTTAACATGCAAAGCTATGGTTTTGCACCGCAAATTATAGAAATTATTACATCTGTAATAATATACTTTTCTGCTTTTGCACTTGTGCTTCGTGGTGTTGTAAAAAATTATTACACCAAGAAACAGAAAAAAGAACAAGTGCAAAGTACTAAAACTCCCAAAATAATGAACAACGAAACAGTAGACACAAATGGCAAAGAGATTGAAAAAGGAGGAAATGAAGCATGAATGAAATATACTTTTTAATGCAACAAACCATGTTTTTTTCCATTCCGTTACTTGTAGTTGCTTTGGGTGGAATGTTTAGCGAGCGCAGCGGAATAATTAACATTGCACTTGAAGGCATAATGATTATTGGTGCATTTTCTAGCATTTTGTTTATAGATTATGTTCAAACATCAGGTATTGCCATTAACTCTCAGTTGCTTATAATTTTGGCAATGCTTGTTGCGGCAATTGCAGGCATGCTTGTTTCCTTAACACATGCTTATGCCTCTATAAACATGATAGCCGACCAAGTTATTAGCGGAACGGCAATTAATATGTTTGCGCCGGCTTTTGCAATATTTGTTGCACGTGCAATAAGAACAGTGCAACAAATACCGTTTAAAAATACATTTAGAATAGAATCTGTGCCTATATTTGGCAGTATCCCTGTTATTGGGCCTTTGTTTTTTCAAAAAACTTATCTTACAACGTATATTTGTTTAGCAATACTTGTATTAAGTTCGTTTGTGCTTTTTAAAACTCGTTTTGGGTTAAGGTTACGCGCTTGCGGTGAACACCCGCAATCAGCCGATAGTGTTGGAATAAATGTTACTAAAATGCGTTATGCAGGTGTTATTATTTCAGGTGCACTTGCAGGTATTGGCGGGCTTGTGTTTGTTATCCCAACTTCTGTTAACTTTAACGCTTCTGTTGCAGGGTACGGCTTTTTGGCGCTTGCTGTTTTAATTTTTGGGCAATGGAACCCCACAAGAATTATGATTTCTGCGTTTTTCTTTGGCTTAATGCAAACAATATCTTCTGCAAACTCAGGTATTGCATTCTTAGCAGCACTTGAAATACCAAACCATATTTATAAAATGATACCTTATATTACAACACTTGTTGTTCTTGCATTTACAAGTCGTAATTCTGCATCTCCTAAGGCGCTTGGAGTACCATATGATAAAGGTGTGAGATAATATATGAGAATGTATGATATTATTGAAAAAAAGCGAGACGGTAAAGCTTTGTCAAAACAAGAAATTCAGTTTTTTATTGAGGGATATGTTAATGGTAGCATACCGGATTATCAAGCCGCGGCATTATGCATGGCAATATATTTAAAAGGCATGGATATGCAAGAAATAGCAATTTTAACAGCAGCAATGGCACAGAGTGGTGATATTGTGGATTTATCTGCAATAGAAGGAGTAAAAGTAGATAAGCACTCAACAGGTGGCGTGGGAGATAAAACAACGCTTGTAATAGCTCCTATTTTGGCAACATGTGGTGTTAAAGTTGCAAAAATGAGTGGCAGAGGGCTTGGCCATACAGGTGGAACGCTTGACAAAATAGAGGCAATACCGGGCGCAAGTGTTGCAATAAGCGAGGAAGATTTTATTAATCAAGTAAAAAAAATAGGCCTTGCAGTAATAGGGCAAACGGCAAATTTAGCACCAGCAGACAAAAAACTTTACGCATTGCGTGATGTTACCGCAACTGTTTCAAACATACCATTAATTGCAAGCAGCATAATGAGCAAAAAACTTGCAAGCGGTGCAGACTGTATTTTGTTAGACGTAAAAACAGGAAATGGCGCCTTTATGAAAGATGAAGAAGAGGCGATAAAATTGGCGCAAACAATGGTGCAAATTGGAGAGAGAAACAATAAACGCACTGCCGCAATAACAGATATGGGTACGCCGCTGGGTAAAAATGTAGGAAACAGCCTTGAAGTTTATGAAGTGGTAAAAACACTTAATAATAATGGACCTGATGATTTAACTGAAGTTTGCAAAATATTGTGCGAAAAATTATTAAAACTTGCAGATTTTGGAGACGAAGTGCAATGCAAAACTGCAGTTGAAGAAGCAATTAGCGGGGGAAAAGCAATACTTAAGTTGCAAGAAATGGTAAAAATGCAAGGTGGAGACACAAAAGTAATTATAGACCCTGATAAATTTAAGCGTGCAGATTTTAGTGAAGATATTTTGGCAGCAGATGATGGTTTTATTTATAGTATGGATACAGAAAATATAGGCAAAACCGCAGTTGTTTTAGGCGCAGGCAGAGAAAAAAAGGAAGACGATATAGACGCCGCTGCCGGAATTAGCATTTTGAAAAAAACAGGTGAGCAAGTTAAAAAAGGCGATGTAATTGCAACGCTTTATACAGATAAACAGCACACATTACAAAATGCAAAACAGCAATATATAAAAAGCATTGAGATAAAAAAAGAAGCACCAAAAAAGCAAAAATTAATTTATTGTTACGTTGATAAAGACGGTGTTGTTAAGTATTAATTAAAAAAGTGTTTAATATTTTAAAACCGGCTATAACAAATTAAAATTGTTATAGCCGGTTTTTATTAATTTTATAATAGCAAAAATAAATGTAATATTAAACTTAGTTGCTGCCTACAATTGCAGAACCAAAGTACAAGTCAGAAATAAATGCATCAAAGCTATAAAGGAACAACACCTCATCAAAACCTTCGCTCTCCATAATATCATCAAGAGGCATCCTGTTTTCTCTAAAATCTACAATGCCTATTTGTTCATAGCTAGCCGTTAAGTATGGTATAAAGCAGTTTGCATAGCTGTCTTTAACCACAAGAATTTTACCCTCACCACTGCCACTTAAAACAGAGTATCCGTTATTACCACGTAAAAAAGCTGCGTATTTGTCGCGTTGTTCAAATTTGCTTATATCGTAAATTGGCCCCGGCTCATAATATGTTTCCATATTTTCATCGGTACGTAAAACATCTAAATTATTGTCTAGCTCATAATACGTTAAAGTGTCCGGTACTACGTTGCTGTTGCGTGCTTTTGAATAATGGGTGCCGTAAAAATCTTCAACATTTACATAAGGCGTACTGCTTTTGTTAAACACTTCTTTTCCTTTTAAATTTGCATAATATTCATAAGAAAGAAAAGCTCCCTCACTCGTCCAGTGATGGTCTGTTCTGTAAAAAATGTAATCGTCCTCGTGCTCGTTTAATGTATCGCGTACATCTATTACATTTGCACTTGTTGTTTCCAGTTGAGCAAAAATATCATCAAGATAATAATTTTCATCAATTAATGGTACGTTTTGTGGTAGTTTTTCACTTAGAATGTTTGAAGCAGATGGAATTATCATTATATTTGCATTTTCTCCAATTCGCTGTGCCATTTTAACTAATGCATATACATTGTTTTCGTATCTTGTCTCATCGTTAATTGACCATGTTTTCGTAAATAGATAATCATCTTTTCCAAATAAAATGTCGTTGTTTTCGGTTTTTAATAAAAAGCTCTCAACATTACTTTTTAAACTTATCCAACTGTCCCTTAGTGCAAACTGGTCTTTTACATAATCTTCATAGTCAACCATCCAAGAATTATTTGCAAGAGAGTTTATTGTTACAGCTGGATATTGTTGTAAGTTTCTGTTTTCTTCTTGAGAATATTCTTTTGAAGGGAGCAAAGAGTCGAAAATAAAAAAACCAATTAAAAATATAAAAAATATAAATACTAAAGGATATTTAAAAAGTTTTCTTTTAAATTTTTGCATTAAAAATAACTCCTTAAACTTGTTGTTATGCCACATATGTTTAATAGGCAAAACGCTAGCAGTATAATAATAAATTATTACTGTAAAATTTTAAAAACGGAAATATAAAAACGGGCTGTTTGTTGCATCTACCATATAAGCAATACTAATTAAAAATACAAGCCCTAAAACCATGCCTCTAATAAAATTGTTGTGTTTAATTTTATCGTAAAACAGTTTTGGAAGAGGCGTGCAGCAAATAAAAGATATTATTAAAAGCAATGCATAATTTCTTAAAAAATAAAGTGCTGAAACACCGCTTGAAGGAATAAACAATTTACTAAATAATAAAGTTAAAGTAACACCATCGTCACTTCCAACAAAGAAAGCCCACCCTATTATTACAAAAAATAAAGTGTATAAATGTGGCCACACTTTACCTTTTTCAAGGTGCTTTAGCATAAATGCTTTTTCTATCATTAGTAAAATAAAGTAATAAAGGCCCCATAAAATAAAGTTCCAGTTTGCACCATGCCAAAACCCTGTTAAAGACCACACAATTAGCAAGTTCAATATTTGGCGCTTTAGGCCTTTTCTGTTACCGCCAAGAGGTATATAAACATATTCTTTAAACCAACCGGACAATGTCATGTGCCACCTGCGCCAAAAATCTGTTATGCTACGGGCTATATATGGCAAGTTAAAGTTATCGGGAAAGTCAAAGCCAAGCATTTTGCCCATGCCTATACCCATCATAGAATAACCGGAAAAATCAAAATATATTTGAAAAGTGTATGCTATAATGCCAAGCCATACTAATGGGGTAGAGGCTTGTTCAAGCCCAATACCTGCCTGCCAAACAGCGCCAGAGTATTGACCTGTTACCTCATACCACAAAGAACTAATACCGTCTGCAAGTAAAACCTTTTTTGCAAGGCCAAATATAAATAGAGTTATCCCTTCGTTTATTCTGTTAAAAGTTATGCGCCCTTTAAGCACATGCAAACGCTCGGCAACATCTCTGTACTTAACAATGGGCCCTGCAATAAGTTGTGGAAACATTACTACATAAGCGCCAAAATTTATTATGTTTTTTTCAACAGGCACACTCTTGCGGTATACATCTATAGAATAACTCATTGTTTGAAATGTGTAAAAACTTATACCAAGCGGTAAAGTTAGCCTTAATGGTGTTATAGATAAGTTGAAAAGGTTGTTGATGTTTTCGATAAAAAAGTCTGTATATTTAAAATAAAAGAGCATACCCACGCTTACAACAATGCTAATTATTAAAAATGTAACGCGTGCTTTATTGTTGTTTTCAAATTTTCCCATAAATATTCCGGATAAGTAATTTGTTAATATTAAAATAACCATTACAGGAAAAAGTTTTACCTCGCCCCAAGAATAAAAAACAAGACTGCACAAAAACAGCACCGTATTTTTTAGTTTTGCCGGTGCAATATAGTATAGTATTAACGAAATGGGCAAAAATCTAAATAAAAACAGAACGGTACTAAATACCATTTTTTCACCTCAAAGTAAAAATATAAAATTAAACGCATATAAAGTTAATCGGCGAGAAAGCAAGCTCTCTCGCCATTAAGTTATAAAACAATATTTTACAGTTATTATTGCAAGTTTTCTTGTATGGCTGTGTCAACTTCGACGTAATCTGCATCCGGGCCTGCAATTGCAAAAACAATAACATCTGCCTTTGAAACAATACGCCCGTTTTCTGCTTGTGTTTGTGCTGTTTCAAATTCAGGGTATAAAGACAAGAACTCAGCATTAGTTGTGCGGTAAGCCTCAAGTTCGGCTAAAACATCTGCAGTTTTACCCTCTTGCACTTTTACGCAAAGAATAGTGCCGGAATTGCCTGTTACGTTTGTTGTATAGCCTTTAAATTCAACTATGTTGTCTATTGTTAGGGCTAAATCAAACCTTAAGTTGTCTTGTGTTAATTCTTTTTGCTCTAATATGCCGCTCACATCCGCAACTGCTGTGGCAATGTCTGAAACGCTGTTATTTACGCTTTCTTGTGCAGTGCAAGACGCAAAGCTAAATGCAAAAATGCAAATTGATAAAGTTAAAAGTAATAGTCTTTTCATAATTTGTAATAATCCCTTCTATAATAACAAATGATTTTTTAACAAAGTTTAGTATGTATAGGCGCAATATTTATAAATACTGGCAATAGCATACATGCATTATTTTACACTAAATAAGCGGTGTATGCAAGTGTTTAATTAACATTATATTGGTTTAAACTTGCTTTTTTTGCAAATAGTTTTTCTTGACACATGCTATTAAAATATTTAATATAAAATAAAAGATTAGTATTTTTATGCTAAACAATTAGGAGAATTTTAAAATGAAAACAACAAAAAGCAAGCTTTTTAAATACATTATATATGGTATTAGTTTTGTGTTTTGTATAATTTTAGCAATAAAAATAATAATTTTTTATAATTCTAATAGCGAAGAATTTACATCGTCTTCTTTTGCTATGAATACAATTGTTACGCAAATTGTTTATGCAGATAGTGAACAAAAAGCGCAGAATGCTGCTAGAGAAGTTGAAAACGAATTATTAAAATTTGAAAAAACAATTTCTATGTATATTTCAGAAAGTGATATATTTAATATTAACAAAAACGCAGGGTTAAATAGTGTTCAGGTTTCTTTAACAACAATTGAGCTTTTAAAACAAGCAAAAGAATTATCTATTAACAGTGATAATGCATTTGCATTAACAATAGCTCCGCTTGTTTTAGAATGGGGAATAACCTCAAGTGAACCTAAAATACCACAAAGCAGTAAAATAGAAGAACTTTTGCTACTTGTAGACGACACACAAATTACAATAAACGAGAATGAAAATACAATTAAACTTGAAAACAAAGACCAAGCAATTGACCTTGGAGGAATTGCAAAAGGATACGCATGTAATATTGCACATAGCATTTACAGCGAAAACGGCGTTCAAAGTGCGTTGTTATCTATTGGTGGTAATATTTATTCTTACGGAACTAAGCCGGACGGGTCTTTATTTAGAATAGGCTTTAAAAACCCTAATGGTGATGAACAAATGTCTGCTATTGCCTCTGTTGAAATTGAAAATGCTGTTTTTTCTGTTTCGGGTGGATACGAGCGGTATTTTGAAGAAGATAACATAACTTACCACCATATTATTGACCCAACAACCGGTTACCCCTCTAATAGCGATTTACTAAGTGTGGGAATAATACATTCAGACGGAACAATAGCAGACTTTTATTCAACATCACTTTTTGTTAAAGGCAGCGAAACACTAATAGATTATTTTGAAAATGGTGGAACAGGCATGGCACTTGATTTAAGTGATAATTTATATGTTTCGGCAAACTTGAAAAACTCTTTTGAGCTTATTGGCAACGACTATAACGTTATTTACATTGAACAAATTAATTAATATAAACACAAAGGAGGGTGTAATGATTAATAATAAAAAAATAAGAAGCATAACAATAACAAGTTTATTATTTGCTCTTGCCATTGCTCTTTCTTTTGTAGAAAGCTCAATTGCTGCTTTTTTAATGTTTCCACCGGGTGTTAAACTTGGCCTTTCTAATGTAGTAATAATGTACTGTTTTTTGTTTGTAAACAGTAAATATGCTTTTTTAATTGTTGTTTTAAAAGCTATGTTCGCGTTTTTAACAAGGGGTGCCATCGCGGCAAGTTTAAGTTTGTGCGGCGGGCTGCTTTCTTTTATTACATTATTAACATTAATTATATTGTTAAAATTAAAAAAAGAATACTTTATTATAAGTGCAAGCAGTGCAATAATGCACAACATAGGCCAGCTTATTGCATTAAGTGTTTTTTTCAATTCGTTATTTACATTATATTATATACCGGTACTATTAATTTCAGGCCTAATAATGGGCTTTATAACATCTTTAACTTTGCGTGCAATTATACCTGCACTTGAAAAAACACACATAAAAAAGTAAAACAGTGAAAAATAACGTAATTGTGCATAAAAACAAACAAAATTTAATTTAAAGTTTAAGCAAAACGTCAAACTTGGTATTTATTGATAATTAATATCAATAAATACTTGACATTAATAAGCTCGTGTGTTATATTTATTTCAACGAAAAAAATTAAATTAATATAAAGGAGACAATAACTATGAAAAAATTTGTTTGTACAGTATGTGGATACGTTCACGAGGGAGACAGCGCACCTGAGCTATGTCCTATTTGCAAAGTTACCAGTGAAAAATTTAAGGAGCAAACAGGTGATAAAGAATATGTAACAGAGCACATTGTTGGCATAGCTAACGGTGTAGACCCTGAAATAATTGAAGGTTTAAGAATGAACTTTAACGGAGAGTGCGCAGAAGTTGGCATGTACCTTGCAATGAGCCGTGTGGCAGACCGCGAAGGCTACCCTGAAATTGCACAAGCGTGGGAGCGTTATGCATATGAGGAAGCAGAACATGCAGCAAAATTTGCAGAATTACTTGGCGAAGTTTTAACAGACAGCACAAAGAAAAACCTACAAATGCGTGTAGACGCTGAAAACGGCGCAT
>CAYJDK010000044.1:2697-11775 GCA_964368905.1 uncultured Bacteroides sp. | reverse complement strand
GCAGCTGATTTGTAATCAGCAGGTCGGGGGTTCAAGTCCGTCCACCAGCTCCATACGTCGTAAACTAAACCTAGTTTGCGACGTTTTTTTATAAAAAATTATTATGTACAAAAATGCACTTTAAAATTATTAAATTGCATTAAAATATAACGCAACACAAAAATAAATTTTTTTTATGTACTACACAAAAATATTGATAAATTATATTGCAAATTTTTTTAGCAAAAAAAGCCCTGCGGCCGCTTGTGGGAATTTTATCAACACGTGTGTAGTATAAGGCGGCAGAACGGAGTAAATTATGGCACTTATACCACTTAGACCATTAATGGACAGCGCAGAAAAACACAATTACGCACAAGGTGCATTTAACGTAAACGCGGTAGCACAGGCTAAAGCTGTTATAGACGTGCACGAAATGTTCCGCTCGCCGGCTATATTACAAGGAGCAGACCTTGCAAACGGGTTTATGGGTGGCTGCAAAGATTTTATGAACGCTACACTTGAGCAAAAACAAATAGGAGCAAAAAATATAGGTGATGCAGTTAAAAAGCTTGCTTCACAAAGCAGTGTACCTGTTGTTTTGCACTTAGACCATGGCAAAGATTTTGACAGCGTAAAAGCAGCGGTAGATGGTGGGTATACATCTGTTATGATAGATGGATCTTCTTTACCGTTTGAGGAAAATGTGGAACTAACACGTGAAGTTGTAAAATATGCGCACGAAAAAGGTGTTAGCGTAGAGGGAGAACTTGGCGTACTTGCCGGTGTTGAAGACCATGTAGAACATGAAAATTCTACATATACAAACCCTATAAAAGCAGTTGAATTTTTTAAAAAGACAAAATGCGACAGTCTTGCAATAAGCTACGGCACAATGCACGGTGCAAGCAAAGGAAAAAATGTTAAATTACGCCGTGAAATTCCAATAGCAATAAAGGAATGCATGCTACACGAAGGAGTAAGCGGAACACTAGTTAGCCATGGTTCGTCTACCGTACCGCAATATATAGTTAACGAAATAAACGCGCTTGGGGGAAACCTAACAGGTGCATACGGCATAGCGCTAAGCGAGCTTAAAGCAGCAATACCATGCGGAATACGCAAAATAAATGTTGATACAGATATTCGCCTTGCAGTTACAAGAAACTTAAAAGAATTGTTTGCGAGCATGCCACAAATGCAAACTAATACTAACATAAAAGAGATATTTGAACTTCTTGAGGCAAATAAAGATAAATTTGACCCAAGGGTATTTTTAACACCTATTATGGAAACACTTATGTATGGCAACATTCCTAATGATGATGTTAGACTTATAACAAATTGCCTAGAAAAAGGCGTTAAAGAAGTTGTTGGAACACTAGTGGTAGATTTTGGTAGTGTTGGCAAGGCGCCACTTGTAAATAATGTTGGCCTTGAAGAAATGGCTGCGTTTTATAAAAAGCAAGGCATTTAAATTATAAAACACATAAAAAACAGCATAAGCAATAAAATATTAATTAAAAACACGCATGGATATTATATAATATCCATGCGTGTTTTGCGTTATAAAAAAATAAGCACTTTAAAATTATTGTTTATTAAAAAACTAGATTAAACTAATGTTTCGTGCGCTTTTTTTAAGAACAAAGGAATATCAAGTTTTTGAGGACATAGCTTTACACATTTATTACAGTTAATACACTTACTTGCATCTTTATCCTTTTCACAAAGTAGTACAGAATAAAGCCACTTTTGTTCAGGAGCTTTTGCGTATTCGTTCCATCGTTCAAAAACAAGCGGAATGTCAACGCCTGCAGGACATGGCATACAGTACTTGCAACCGGTACATTCTATATTTATTATTTTGTTCCATGCCTCTCTTGCGCTGTCAAACATTTTTAATTCATCATCTGTTAAAATGTTGCACTGTGCGTTATCAAATATTCTTAAACTGTCTAAAAGTTGCTCAATAGTAGAACTGCCTGACAAAACAACAGTAACTTCCGGTTGATTATAAAGCCACATAAATGATTTTTCTGCATCTGATATATTGCCGCCCCTGAAATTTTTAAACGCTTCGTTAACTGTGTGTGGCACGTTGTTAGTTAACATGCCACCATGCAAAGATTCCATGCTTACAATAGGTATACCTTTTGCGGCTGCGTGGTGTAAACCTTTTATACCGGCTTGGTTGTGTTTGTCATAGTAATTGTATTGCATCATAACTAAATCCCAATCAAATGCGTCTACCACTTTTTTAAAGTGCGCATTGTCGCCGTGTATAGAGGCAGCTATATAGCTTATTTTGCCTTTGCGTTTTAAATCTTGCATAAATTCTATTGCATCAAGCTCTATTACTTTATCCCAGTTTTTTTCATATAAATTATGTAAAAAATAAACGTCTATATGTTCTTCTTGTAAACTTTCAAGCTCTTCAAGATAATACTTTTGCAAGTCTGCTTTAGTTTTTACTAAAGACATAGGCAGCTTTGTTGCTAAAATAACTTTTTCTCTGTATCCGTCTTTTAAGGCTTTGCCAACAACAGCCTCGCTTCCCGGGTAAAAATAAGCAGTATCTATATAATTTACCCCGCTGTCAATTGCTTTTCTTATAAGCTCAATTGCTTTTACCTCGTCTATTTTAATTTCACCGTTTTCGTTTTTAATAGATGGTAACCTCATACATCCAAGCCCAAATCTTGATACTTTAATATCGTTATGTTTAAAATCCACGTATTGCATAATATCTCCCGTTCTCCGCATAAATGCGGTTTTATTTTTTGTACAATTTTAAATATGTTGCAGTATAAATGTTAATAACTATATTAGCAGTTTTATAATATGATGTCAAAATTTACATAAAATGTTAAAATTATTGTAAAAGACCACAAATTCTAAAAAAAAAGCACATGATTAAGCATAAAAAAAGCAGAATTTTGTTAAAAAAAACGAAAATTAATTGTAAATTTAATTTATAAGTGCTATAATAATTTTAATAAGCATTAATTTTGGGATATTTAACTTTAAGTTGGGAGAGATCATATGAAATCTATTAAATTTAAAATTTTAGCATTATGCATGTCGTTACTTTTGGTAAGCATTTTGTTAATTAGTGTAAGCGCTGTTTTTGGAACATATAACAGCACAATGCAAGCGCTTGAAACATCAATGATGGCAACAATTGACGCAACTGCGGATATGGTTGAAATTCAACTTAATGCATATAAGTCAATGGCAACTCAGCTTGCGCAAGACCCTGTGCTTTCACAAGATATACCGGATCAAGGAAGAGAAAATTCTGACGGAAAAACATACGCTCAAGTTAGAAGTGAAATGCTAGCTAGGTTTGAAGTTTTTGAGGAACTGCACAATTTTGAATCTATACAAGTTTTTGATGCAGACGGTATTGCAATTGAGCAAGGACTTGATTTTACCGGGCAACCATTTTTTGATATACCTAAAGAAACGGGTGAAGCGTATATAGCAGACCCGTTAATTAGCCCTGAAACAGGCATGATGACAATGGCAGTAAGTGCGCCAATAATTAATAATGGCCGTGTTGAAGGTGTTGTTTTGTTTGCCGTTAACCCTTCTGTTTTTTCAGAAATAGTTTCAAAAGTATCTGTTGGAGAGGGCAGCACAACTACTATTATAAACAGCCAAGGAATTACAATTGCATATAACGATATACAATTGGTTTTTGATGCATACAATGCAAGTTTAGAAGCAGAAAGCAACCCTGATTTAGCAGACCTTGCCGCACTAGAGCAACGTTTGATGGCAGGAAACGAAGGATTTGATTCTGTTAAATGGGACGGCGAAAGCCAGTTTGCCGCATACACAGCCATAGATAACTCAAACGGTTGGGGTATTTATGTACTAGCACATCAAGATGATTTTTTAGCACAAATGAATTCATCTATAATTACAATTTTAATTTTTAGTTTAATAATAATAATTGTTTCTGCAATAATAACAATAGGCGTTTCAAGAAATATTTCAAAACCAATTAACCTTTGTGCACAAAGGCTTAATAAAGTTGCCGAGGGAGATTTAACTACACCTATGCCTGTAATAAAAACAAACGATGAAACAGGTGTTTTGGCTAAGTCAACAGAGTCTATTGTTAATTCTATAACGACTATGATTAATGATTTAAATTATACATTAGAAGAAATTGCAAGCGGAAACTTTGCAGTTCAAAGCAAAGCAAAAGAATATTATATAGGCGATTTTAGCTCTTTGGCAACATCAATTACAACAATAACAAATAAACTTTCTGCAACAATGAGCAAGATAAGTGATGTATCCGGAAATGTAAGTTCCGGTAATAAACAAGTTGCACAAGGCGCACAATCTTTGGCACAAGGTGCAATGGAGCAAGCGTCTGCAGTAGAGGAACTTTCTGCAATTATTAGCGATATATCATTAAAAATGAGCGAAACAGCAACAGACTCTAAAAATGCTAAAGAGGCAAACAATGAGTCTAAACAAGCACTTAACAAGAGTAGCGAGCAAATGAACGAAATGGTTCAATCTATGGATAACATTAGCAAAAAATCGCATGAAATTAGCAATATTATTAAAACAATAAACGACATTGCGTTCCAAACAAATATTTTAGCACTTAATGCCGCGGTAGAAGCCGCAAGGGCAGGCAATGCAGGTAAAGGTTTTGCTGTTGTTGCAGATGAAGTTCGCAGCCTAGCAACAAAATCTGCACAATCCGCAGAAGATATAGCGGCGCTTATTGATCAAACAGTATCTGCAGTTGACGAAGGAAACGAAATAGCTACAAATACATCGGCATCTATAAACACAGCGCTTGAAAGTGCAGACGAGTTGAGCAAGCTTGTAGATGCAATTGCAAATGCTGCCGCTTCACAAGCAGAGGGTGCACAGCAGGTAAATGCGGGCATAGAGCAAATTTCTGCGGTTGTACAGGCAAACTCTGCAACATCAGAAGAGAGCGCCGCAACAAGCGAAGAATTGTCGGGTCAATCTGCAATACTTAGAAACTTGCTTTCCGGCTTTACTTTAAATGGAAGCAGTGCAAATTTTGATGAATAACTATTGAAATAATGGCACATAGTTAAAATAAGCTAAACTAAAACTACCGGTTAAGTTGCATCATTTAGGCAACTTAACCGGTTGTTTATTATTGTGTTATTTAAAATGGTGTAAAAAAGCACTATAATTCGTTATAAATTGTGTATCTGCCCCTGCCTTGGTTTTTAGAGGTATAAAGCGCCTTATCTGCCTTTTCAACAAAATCAAGAATGTTACCATCTTTTGTTGGTGTGCTTGAATATATGCCAATACTCACGGTTAGGTATTCGTTTTTAACAGACGTTTCAATGGCTGCAATACGCAACTCTTCCATAATGCGGCTTGCAGCAAGTTTTGCGCCTTTTGTGTCAGTTGCAGGTAAAATACAAGCAAATTCTTCGCCGCCGTATCTAAAAATAAAATCTCCTGTTTTGCGCAAACTTTTAATAATACACTTTGCAACGGCTTTTAAACATTCATCACCTTGCAAATGGCCAAACGTGTCGTTATATAACTTAAAGTGGTCTACGTCTATCATTAAAACAGTCATTGGTTCAGCGTTTTGTATTGCAAAGTTTACTTGGGTTTTTAATATATTGTTAAAAGCAAGCCTATTAAGTACGCCTGTTAACGCATCTGTAATTGCAGTTTGTTCAAGTTGGCTGTTAAGTTTTTCAAGTTCTAGGTTTGATTTTTGCAAGTTGTCGTTGGCTATTTCAATTTCAACTTTTTGAATAAACTTTTCAATCCTGTTGTTGTGAAACACAATTGCAACGCAAATATTAAGGACATATAGCAACAAATAATCTAGCATAATGCCTGTTTTAATTAACGAGGGATATTGGCTGAAATAAACAAGTGATAAAAAAACAACAATTGATATGGTTAAAAAAGCAATTACAACTTTGTAATCAAAATAAATAAAAGATGCAACTGAAAACATTAACATTATGAACAAAGAATTTTGAAAATACTCAACACTTAGTGTAATCTCGGCATATGTTGTAAGTGCAGCAATTGATATAAATACTATAACAAAAAGAGAATCTACTATGTATTGACTTTTAATTATAATATTCTTTTTGCAAAGCAAATATAAAATGCCAAATGTAAACGGAAATATTATTGAATAAATGTAAATGTCGAAATACAGCAATGTATAAAGAACGTCTCCAAGCCGTATTATTTGAAACATTAAAAGTAAAATTTCGAATATGAACATACTAATACATACTGCAAGGAATAAAGACAAGTTTCTTTCTCTGCATTCTTTATTATATAGCTGTTTATAATTAATAGGAATGTTTTTTGGCAAAAAAAGTTTCATGTTGTCCTCGCTTACAAAATTATTTACAAATTCAATACATTTTATCATATAAAAAAGGCAAGTTCAATAAAAAACAAAAAATAGCGCATAAAAAAATAAAATAAAAGACTTACATGTTAAAATATGATATTATAAATAACACGTAGTGTTATTTATTGGCATGTTTCGGCGGTTGTGCTCAAGAGCACGAGCCGAAAGCCATGAAATAAAAATTATATAATGCAGCGCATTATATAAATAACACGTAGTGTTATTTATTGGCATGTTTTGCCACTTGACTTGTAAGTGGCAAGCCAAAAACCAAAGCACAATATAAAATATACTAAAATTTTAAAAATTAATTATATTAGGAGGCCCCATGATTAGATACCTACAACAAAAGGACAAAGACGAATGCATGAACATGATTAAAGAGTTTTATAAAACAGATGCAGTGTGCCACGAAGTGCCGCAGGAAAATATTAGTGCTACAATAGACGCAGCATTAAACGAAAGCCCATATGCAAAAATAATTGTTTGCGAAGAAAACGGCAAATATTGTGGCTTTTGTACATTGGCTTTTACATTTTCTTGTGAAGCCGGCGGCATTGTTGTAATGATTGAAGAAATTTACATAAGAGACGAGTATAAAGGTAAAGGGTTTGGAACAAAAATGTTTGAATTTTTGCGCAGCGAATTTGATGCAAAAGTAAAACGGTACAGGTTAGAAGTTACCGAAAACAATTTAGGAGCAACAAGACTTTATGAGAAATTAGGCTTTGAAAATTTACCGTACAAACAAATGATATTAGATATTTAAAAAAATAAAAATTACAACTTGTCATTTAATTTTTTGTAAACAACCTTCATATCTTCTTCGCGTACAGCGCTGTTAATTTCTTTTATGCTAAACCATTTAACCCCGTTTGTTTCTCTTTCATTTATTTTTAATTCATCGTTTTCGTTTGCTAAAAACAAATAAGTAACATTTAAATGCAAATGGCCACCAACAAAATTACCGTTTTTTACATGTGGCATAACGGGTAATATTTCAATGCTGAAAATGTTGTTATTCAAAAGGGTTAAATTTGCAAGGCCGGTCTCTTCTTTAGCTTCTTTTAAAGCAACGCTACAAAAATTATCATCACCATCGGCGTGTCCACCTGTCCAAGCCCATGAATTATATATTTTATGGTATATAAGCAAAACTTTATCGCGAGCTTTGTTTACAATCCAAGCCGACGCCGTAAAATGTCCAATTTTATTTTCCCTTGTTAAAACGTCATCAAAAGTGTCAATATATAAAAGCATTGTTTCTTTGTCACTTTTTTCTTGCTCGTTATAAGGATTATATTCTTGTATAATGTTTTTTATCATAATTTACACCTTTAAATTTTTTTAAATTTTATGAAGCTCAGGAAATTAAAAATTAATGCCCTTTAACTGCTTTTTAATAAAGTGGTAAAGGGCATTTGTAATTGTTTGTAATGCCAGACGCAATAGATAATGCCATGCCAAAATTTGGCGTATTTTTAGCAACTAAAAAAGTTTGAAACGAAACTTGCATCATAAGTGCCGGTAAACTAATAAGTAAAATAGTTCCATACTTTATACAATTTTGCAAAAGTTCAGGTGTTGCGCCAAAATGTTTTGAAACTAATGCACAGCTACCTGTGTTATTTGTAGGTTTTAGCTTTCCTGTATGCTGCCGGAGACATATGCGCCCGTTCTTTAAAAAACTTATAAAATGCCGACAAGCTCCCAAATCCTACTGAATACGCAATGTCTATTACTTCAGCATCTGTTTGCTCTAAAAGCCTTAACGCCTCGTTATATCTTAAATTGTTTACATAATTGCTTGGTGTTTTGCCATATTCGTCTTTAAAAACCTCCACCATGCGTTTGCGCGAAAGGCCAAGCTTGTCTATTTCAGTATTTAAATTTTCTACTTCGCCAAACATATCATCAATTAGGTTTTTCAACTTTTCGGCAATGTCTTTCATTGGTTTGTAGTCAAGCAAATCACTTCTGCACCTTTTGCAAGCCCTGTACCCTGCGCTTAACGCTTCTTGTGATGTTTTGTAAAATTCTATGTTTTCTGCTTTCGGCGCTTTAGATTTACACGAGACTCTGCAATAAATACCCGTTGATTTTACTGCATAAAAAAACATAGTGTCATAACTTTCATCATTTAAAATTACAGCATCATACATCTCATTAAAAGCCATATTAAATTTATTATCCATAGCCACACCCACGTTCTTTTTTATTTTGGTTTATCATTTGTACATTGTTATTACCGCTGTTTTTGTTTATATATTAAAAATAATCAATATTTGTATTAGTTTGTTTATTTATAGTTCTTTTATTTTTTGGGTCGTCAAGTTCCAAAATTGCGCCTGCAGCAATTGCCCATAGGTAAACACTTGCAGTTGTGCCATAAGGAGAGTATCTTTTTCGGTAACGCTCAAACATTTCTTTTGTAATTTCTTTATGGCGGTAGAGCATGCGGAGCCCCCTATGTATTGCAATATCTCCAAAACTAAAAATATCATCACGCTGCAACGCACTTGCTAAAAGCATTTCTGCCGTCCACACACCTATACCTTTTAACGTGCATAATCTCATAATCACTTGCGCGTCAGTAAGTTTATGCAGCTCGTTAAGATTAACTTCGCCGGCACATACTTTTTTTGCAAAATCTTTTATATATTCTGCTTTTTTAAAAGTTGTGCCAAATG
>CAYJDK010000044.1:0-2687 GCA_964368905.1 uncultured Bacteroides sp. | reverse complement strand
CCTGAATTTCATCAACTGTTAAACTATTTATGTTGTCTGCTGTAATGTTTAAAAGTGCGCATTTAATCCTTAAAAACACAGTTTCTCTAGCTTGCCTTGATACTTGTTGCCCTAGAATTGCCCGTATAATTGCAGTAAAGATATCTTCGTCTATCGGCCTTTTAAGCATACCTATTTTGTCAATTGCCTCGCCTAAGCGTTTGTCTTTTTTCTTTAAATAGTTAATTTCTTTTTCGCCGTATTCAAAAAACATTTTGCTACCTCGTTTAATGTAGTTATACTTATTATACATAAAAAAATCAAAAATTGCTTGCTAAATTTGCGTGTTTAATTTTTAAGCAGCTTAAAATTTGCAATTTTAAACTGTACTTACAATTAAAAAATATTTTACATGGTGCCATTGCTTAAAATATTAAGTTGTAAAAATTATGTGAACACTATTAACTAACCCAGTTAGCTATATTATAATGCTAACTACGTTAGTTAATTTGTTTAAATTAAACTAAACTACTAAGTTTATAAAAAGGAATGATATAAAAATGGCAAAAAAAGAAGATGTGTTTTATGCACTTGAATTATTTCATAACAGCAGGCCACAAAAAATGTTTGATGCTGTAAATAAGGGTGAAATGGGTGCGTTTGCAGTTATAAAGCTACTGCATGATACAGACAAAGAGTTAACCTCAGCTGATATATGCAAGATATTGAAAATAAGCTCTGCCAGAATGGCGGTGTTGATTAAAAAGCTACAGGCAAAAGGAATAGTAGTAAAAATAGCTTCAGAGGCTGACTCTAGGGCTAAAATACTAAAACTAACCAAAAAAGGAACAGCTTTGGCAAATAAGCTAAAAGCAAATATGTTTGAAACCATGAGCAAAATAGTTGACGAGTTTGGGCTGGAAGAACTAGAGAGCATGTTTAATAAGTTACATAAGTTAAAACTTATTTTAGGCGAAAATTTGACTATAAATTTGGAGGAATACAATGATTAAACTAATAAAAAATTTATCACCCAGAGAGTATTTTTTAGCTGGGGTTGTGCTTATACTTACATGTGCGCAAGTTTATTTAGACTTAACGCTACCCGACTATATGTCGGAGATAAGAATGCTAGTGCAAACGCAGGGCAGTGCAATGAGCGACATATACGCTGCGGGAATTAGCATGGTGCTTTGTGCTGTTGGTAGCCTTGCTTTATCAATAGCCGAAAAGGTTTAAAAAACTGCAAACTTTAACAGACAATATAAATAAAGTGTCAAAAGAAAGTTTAGACGGGTTAAATGTTGTAAGGGCTTATAACGCAGAGGAATACCAGGCACGTAAATTTGAAAAAGCAAATAAAGAGCTTACAAATACAAACTTATTTACGTCGCGAACAATGTCGTTTTTAATGCCGAGCATACAAATGATAAGCAGTGGTTTAGTTTTAGCTGTGTATCTTGTGGGTGCAACTTTAATAAACGAGGCAGTAGGGCCAGACAAAATAATACTTTTCTCAGACATGATTGTTTTTTCTTCTTATGCAATGCAAGTTATTATGTCATTTATGATGCTTGTTATGGTGTTTATGCTATTGCCAAGGGCAAGTGTATCTGCAAGGCGCATTAACGAAGTGCTTGACACTAAAGATAGCATTGTTGAGGGTAGCGCCACTGAGGGGTTAGAAAATAGGCAAGGCGAAATAGAGTTTAAAAACGTTAGCTTTAAATACCCGTTAGCGGAGGACTATGTGCTTAAAAATATAAGCTTTACAGCAAAAAAAGGCGAAGTGGTTGCATTTATTGGCTCAACCGGCTGTGGCAAAAGCACCGTTATTAATTTATTGCCCAGGTTTCACGATGTGAGCGAGGGCGAAGTTTTGGTAAATGGGTTAAACGTTAAAGAATACACAAAAAACGCACTTAACTCGTTAATAGGCTATGTGTCTCAACGTTCTGTTTTATTTACAGGTACAATTAAATCAAACGTTGCATTTGGAGACAACGACTCGCCTAAAAAAGACAAAGAGGACTTAGCAAGCTCAATAGACATTGCGCAAGCAAGTGATTTTGTAACAAATTTAGAGGATAATTACAATGCACACGTTGCACAGGGCGGAAGAAATTTCTCGGGTGGACAAAAACAAAGAATTTCAATAGCAAGGGCTGTTTACAGAGAGCCTGAAATATTTATTTTCGACGACTCGTTCTCTGCACTTGATTATAAAACAGACCGAAAACTACGCGAGACTTTACAAGAAGAATGTAAAGATGCCACAATGCTTTTAGTGGGGCAAAGAATAGGCACTATAAAAGATGCCGACAAAATAATTGTGCTTGAAGACGGCGAGATAGCAGGAATGGGCAAGCACAGAGATTTACTTGAAAACTGCGATGTATATAAGCAAATTGCTCTGTCGCAACTATCAGAGGAGGAGTTAAAAAATGGCTAAAGACAACTATGAACTTGGCTCTAATAAGAAAAACGAAAGGCCGCAAAGAGGCCCCGGAATGCAAAACGGCGGCGAAAAAGCAAAAGACATGAAGTTAACTGTTAAAAAACTTGTTTCGTACATTAAAAAACGCAGAACTCTAATGGTTGTGGCGATAATTTTTGCAATGCTCGGCTCTATATTAACATTAATAGGCCCAAGCCAGCTAACAAACTTAACCGACACAATTACAGAAGGCATAGCAGCAAGTATAACC
>CAYJDK010000043.1:9196-11956 GCA_964368905.1 uncultured Bacteroides sp. | reverse complement strand
ACCAATAAGTAAAACAGGAGATATATGCACATAAACAGAATAATTGCTTATGCTTATATTGTTTAAGCCTAAAAAGGAAGCAAGTAAAACTATGCCGCCTAAAATGACATTAAACAAAATAAAGTAAAAAAAGCATTTAAGAAATATGCGTAAATTTATGTATTTAAAAGAAACAAAAACAATTAAGGCGGCACAAAAAACTTTAATTACAAATAAAATAAATTGCGGCACGCTGGTTAGCATCATAGTTAAAGCAGATAGCCCGGCTAAAAAAGATGCAATTATTATGCGGAAGAGGCTATATTGTTGGGAGCAAACGTAAGACGTACAGCGCAATATAAAATAGCCTATTATAGCATTAACAAGCACTAAAATATCTAAATAAACAATACCATGCAATAAAACCACCCCTGCAATATAAAGTATACATGCATAAAAGTGCAAAAAATGTCAAAGCGCATAACTTTTTATTAACAAACTTTAAATTTATTTAAAAACGCTTGCATAAAATAAATATTGGTGGTACAGTATAAAAAAGAAGATGTTTTGAAAATACAACAAAAAGAGGTGTTTATATGTCTATAGAAGTAACAAAAGATAATTTTACAAATGAAGTATTAAAAGCTAATGAAACTGTGCTTGTAGATTTTTGGGCAGAATGGTGCGGACCTTGCCGTATGCTTGGCCCTGTAATTGAACAACTTGCAAAGGAAAGAACAGATGCAAAAATATGCAAAGTTAACATAGATAACGAACCTGAACTTGCACAAAAATACGGTGTTATGTCTATACCGACAGTTGTGGCGTTTAAAGGCGGAAGTGAAGCAGGAAGAAGCGTTGGCGCTGTTTCAAAAGAAAAATTAGAAGAGCTTATTTAACACGTAAAATAAAGTTTTTTGCTTTTGATATTAAGCAAAAATGCTTAATTTATGTTGCACATTAGTTTGCACTAAAGCACAACTGCTAAATTTAAAATGTTGCATTAATACAATTACAATATAATAATTTTGCATATAAAAAACGCGATGTTTCAACTTTTTAGTTTAAAACATCGCGTTTTAATATTTATAATTAATGCCTTATGAATAACAAGTTATTCAGTACAAATGCTGTGTGTTTTGTAGGTTTTAATTGCTAGCGCATATCGCTTATTACACCGCCGCCCATAATATCATCGCCTTTGTAAAACACTAAAGATTGCCCGGGAGCAGGTGCTCTTTGTGGTGTATCAAAAGTAACGGTTGCAGTGTTTTTATTAACGCATGTTATCTTACATGGCTCCGGTAATGCACGGCTGCGAATTTTTGCAAAAAAAGTGTCGTTCACACAAAAATTTTTACCTGTTGTGCTAACGGTGTCTATAATATCAATTTCTTTAAAAAACTCGCTACCGGAAACGGCAAGCTCTATGTTTGCGTTTTTTAAAATGCGCTTTACAAACAATGGTTCGCTATAAGAAATGTTAAGCCCTTTGCGCTGGCCCACGGTGTAGTGTAATATGCCCTTATGTGGGCCCATGTCTTGCCCGTTTGGCCCAATAAAGCGCCCTTTTGCGCTTTCAAAGCCCTTTTGCATAATATATTGTGCGTAGTTATTGTCAGGTATAAAACAAATTTCTTGGCTGTCCGGCGCATTTGCGTTTATAAGTTCAGCGCTTTTTGCAATGTCACGTATATGGTCTTTTTCAAATTCTCCTATTGGCAAGCACAAGCGTGAAAGTATGCTTTGCGGCAGTCTGTAAAGCATGTAGCTTTGGTCTTTTTTCTCGCTTATACCTTTTTTTATGTAAAAAACACCGTCTTGCTCGTGCACTCTTGCGTAATGGCCGCTTGCAATTAAGTTAATGCCCATGCTGTTTGCTACGCTTTCCATTGCAGAAAATTTTACAAGTGGGTTGCAAATGATACATGGGCTTGGCGTTTTGCCAGCACAGTACTCCGTGCAAAAATTTGTTATAATTTCTTTTTCAAACTTCTCGCTGCAATCGTGTATTGTTAGCGGTACATTTAATTGTGCCGCAACGTCTTTTGCAAGTTGTATGTGTTTATCATGTGCAGCGGAAAAGCGTAAAAATAACGCATATACATCAAACCCCTGCTCTTGTAATATTTGCACACACACAGAAGAATCAACACCGCCTGAAAACCCTACAAGTATTTTGTCGCGTTCTTCATAAGTGCTAAATCCGCTGCCGGAACTTATTTCATCGGTCACATTTATCACCATTTCCTTTAACATTTTTAAAAATGTGTAAAATTGTTTTAATATTATAACATTTTTTTATTATACAATGCAACGGAGCCATTAACAAGCAATTACTTTACAATAATATTTTTGCTGCCTTTAAATAATTTAATAAACAATTGCAAACTAAATTTTATTTTGCTAAGCGGTTATTAAAAAGGCTAAAAATATGTTGTTTTAAAAGCATTGCATGTTAACGGCCCTGTAATGTAAATTATTTTTTATATTTAATGCCTTGCAGACAAGTCTAAACGGCTTTTTAAACCTGTAAAAAGCCGTTTTAGACACACTCTTCAATTATTATAGTAGGCAAAAATTTATAAAAACAGCATTAAGATAATCCTATATTCCACAACTTCCCTCATGGCCGTCGTGTGTGTGGGCGTCTTCAATTTTACCTACAATGGGTTCAGGGTCAACGCCTTGTTTTGTATAGTAGTCAGAAAGCGCAAGTTTTACGGCTTGCTCTGCAAGAACACTGCAATGCACTTTTGCAGGTGGCAGCCCGCCCAACGC
>CAYJDK010000043.1:419-9186 GCA_964368905.1 uncultured Bacteroides sp. | reverse complement strand
TTGCAACGGCTGCGCCACAGCCAAAAGTTTTAAATTTTACGTCTGTTATAATATTACCGTCTATTTTCAAATACATTTTCATTATATCGCCGCATTTAGCGTTTCCGGCTTCGCCTATGCCATCTGCGTTTTCAATTTCGCCTAAATTTTTAGGGTTTGTAAAATGCTCAAGTACTTCTTTTGTATACATAAAGATCTCCATTCTGTGTAAAGCACAAATAGTTTTGAAAAA
Source organism: uncultured Bacteroides sp. (assembly GCA_964368905.1). GTDB lineage: Bacteria > Bacillota > Clostridia > Oscillospirales > Ruminococcaceae > Ruthenibacterium. The sequence continues at coordinate 8,954 of CAYJDK010000043.1, read as the reverse complement.
TCTCCAAATATAATGGAGATTTTTTGGCTTTTACCGTTTTTTTAACGGTATGCCTTAAAATAAATTGTTAGCGTGATATTCACACTAAGGTTTTGCTTGTTTTATATGTTATTCTTGCCATATGGGGCTGCGTTTTCTAACTTCTGCAACCGTGGCTTTTAGTTCTTCGCATAATATCTTGGCTTCTTCCATTGTGTTTTGTACGCCAAAACTTATTCTTACGCTGCAGTTTGCATCTGCATGTGTTTGCCCTGTTGCCAGCAAAACATGGCTGGGGTCTAAATCTCCCGATGTACAAGCACTACCGCTAGAGGCGCATATGCCTTTCATGTTTAAAAATAAAAGTATGCTCTCGCTTTCTGCTGCCGGAAAACTTAAGTTAACGTTGCCCGGTAACCTTTTTGCGCCGTCTTTTGCGCCGTTTAATATTACTTTAGGTATGTTGTTTTGCGCATATTTTATAACGTAATCACGCATTTCGCAAAGTTTAAGCGTTTTTGATTCTATATTTTTAACGCTTATGTCAAGCGCTGTTGAAAACCCAACAATACCGGCTACGTTTTCAGTGCCGGCACGGCGTTTTTTCTCTTGAGAACCACCATGCAACAAGTTTTCAATATTAATGCCCTTGCGCATATATAAAACACCAACACCCTTTGGCCCGTTAAATTTATGGCCGGACATGCTTAGCATGTCAATATTTTGCTCTTTAACATTAATTGGTACACTGCCTGCCGCTTGTACGGCATCTGTGTGAAACAACACACCTTTTTCTTTGCATATTGCTCCAATTTGTGCTATGGGCTCTATTGTTCCTATTTCATTGTTTGCATACATGCAAGAAACAAGCGCTGTGTCGTTTCGTATAGCTTCTTTTACACTGTTTAAGCTTACAAAACCTTCGCTGTCAACGGGTAAATACGTAACCTCAAAACCTTGTGTTTCAAGGTATTGCATAGTGTGCAATACTGCGTGGTGTTCTATTGTACTTGTTATTAAGTGTTTTTTACCTTGCTTTGCAAGCGCTTTTGCACAGCCGCTTATTGCCCAGTTTATAGACTCAGTACCGCCACTTGTAAAATATACTTCTTTTTCATCACAACAAATTGCATTTGCAACCTTAATGCGAGACTGCTCTATGGCGTTTTTGGCTTTTGCTCCTATTTCATATATATCGCTGTTAGACGGATTACCGTATATCTCGTTAAAATACGGTACCATTGCATTTACAACTTCGCTTGTACATGGCGTAGTTGCCGCGTTGTCTAAATATATTAATTGTTCCAACTAATTCACCTTGCCTTAAATATTTGTAATAGTATTGCCTAATTAGGGCATTATTATTTTCTATATATCTAATATACACTAAATTGGTATATTTTGCAATATGTAAAAATAAATATCTATTTTATTTATAATAATTTACATATTTAACTGCTAAAAATCGTCAAAAAATATAATTTTTTAATATGTTTAATTTTGTCTTGACATATACTATATATAGTGTAATAATTATATACAAACTCTATATTTTGAATATTGCTTGATGTTGGAGGAGAAAGAATGTTAAAGAGCGTTAAAAAAAGAGACGGGCGCGTTGTGCTGTATGATGATGCAAAAATAGCCGGTGCAATTTTAAAAGCACTGCAAGCGGCAAAAGAGGGCGATGCGCAAGACGCGGCACGAATAGCGCAGAGCGTGCAACAAAGCTTGGAAAAGCAGTGTGAAAGCGAGCCTCCGCAAATAGAGCAAATACAAGACACAGTAGAGCTTGAAATGATGCGAGCGGGTTTTGAGGAAGCCGCAAAACAATACATATTATATAGGGCACAGCGCACAAGAATGCGCGAGGCAAATATGTCTTTAATGCGCAGTATAGATGAAATAACAATGGCCGATGCACGAATAAGTGACATAAAGCGCGACAATGCCAATATAGACGGCAATACGGCAATGGGTAGTATGTTGCAAATTGGCACTGCCGGTGCAAAGGCTTATAACATATTAAACTTATTAACACCGGAGCAAGCAAAGGCGCACAGCGAGGGTGACATACATATACATGATTTTGATTTTTATGCACTTACAACAACGTGTTGCCAAATAGATTTATTAAAATTGTTTAAAGGTGGTTTTTCAACAGGGCATGGTTATTTGAGAGAGCCGCAAAGCATAGCAAGTTATGCAGCACTGGCGGCAATAGCTATACAATCTAACCAAAACGACCAACACGGTGGGCAGGGTGTGCCAAACTTTGACTACGCAATGGCACAAGGTGTTGCAAAAACGTTTGAAAAGCAGTATTTACAATGCCTTAACGAAAGTTTAGAGGATGCACAAAATACAGAAGATGAAAGTTTACTTGCAAAAGCTGCAATAGAATATGCGTGCAACAAAACAAATGAAAGCCGCGTTAGAATGGAAGTAAAGCAACAGCAATTTGACGGTGAAGTTACAGATTATATTAAAAATAACACAGATATTGAAAATATAGAATGTGAGCGCATTGTAAAAAATGTGCGCCGTAGGGCAATAAAGCACACCGAAAAGCAAACAATGCAGGCAATGGAAGGGTTTGTGCACAACTTAAACACAATGCACTCACGTGCAGGCGCGCAAACGCCGTTTTCCTCAATAAATTATGGAACAGATACCTCTGCAGAGGGACGCCTAGCAATAAAGGCCGTTTTAATTGCAACAAAGCGTGGGCTAGGGCACGGAGAAACCGCAATTTTCCCAATACATATATTTAAAGTTAAAGAGGGCGTTAATTATAACGAAGAAGACCCAAATTATGATTTGTTTAAATTGTCTTTTGAGGTAAGCGCAAAAAGGCTTTTTCCAAATTACTTGTTTTTAGACAGCCCATTTAACAAACAATATTATGAGGCGGGTAAACCTGAAACAGAAGTTGCAACTATGGGTTGCCGTACAAGGGTTATGGCAAACGTTGCACACAGTAACAGTGAAATTTCATACGGTAGAGGAAACTTGTCTTTTACATCAATAAATCTTGTACGCCTTGCAATAAAGGCAAAAGGTAACGAAAAACTGTTTTACGAGATGTTAACAGAGAAAATGAAACTTGTTACAGACCAAATTAGAGATAGATTTGAATTGCAAGGAAAAAAACGAGTATATAACTATCCGTTTTTAATGGGGCAAGGCGTATGGCTTGATAGTGAAAAATTAGGCCCTCAAGACGAGGTGCGTGACGTGCTTGTACATGGAAGTTTATCTATGGGCTTTATAGGCCTTGCGGAAACACTTGTGGCACTTTACGGCAAGCACCACGGAGAAAGCGACGAAATGCAACAAAAAGGCGTAGAGATAGTTAAGTTTATGAGAGAGTATTGTGACGAAAGAGGAAAACGAGAGGGTTTGAATTTTTCGCTGTTAGCAACACCGGCAGAGGGGCTTAGCGGAAGGTTTGTTAAAATGGATAAAAATTTGTATGGCGAAATTAAAGGCGTTACAGATAAAGAATATTATACAAACTCTTTTCACATACCTGTAAGTTATGATATAACTGCTTATGATAAAATATATAAAGAGGCACCGTACCACGCGCTAACTAACGCAGGACATATTAGCTATGTTGAATTAAACGGAGATACTGCAAATAACCTAGAAGCATTTGAAAGCATTGTTAGGTGTATGCATGATGCCGGAATTGGTTACGGTAGCATAAACCATCCTGTAGACAGAGACCCGGTTTGCGGATACATAGGCATTATAGGAGATGTTTGCCCAAGATGCGGACGCCGTGCAGGAGAGGCCGTACCGGACGAAAAAATGGAAGAATTAAAAAAATTATACCCTGAATTGAGGTATAGCTAATAATATGGAGGTTAAATTATGGCACCTGAGATTAAAGTAAACGTAAAGGCAAAAAACGGCGAAGGAATTGAATTTGAGAGAATACGCAGAATTACAGGATACCTTGTGGGAACAATGGATAAGTGGAACGATGCAAAAAAGAGCGAGGAATCGCAAAGAGTAAAACACACAACAAGTAAATAATACAGCTTGTTGTGCTGCGCATTGTTGTAAAAAAATACCGGCACGGCTTTTATTATAAAAGCCGTGTTTTAATTGTTGGAGACAGTACATGAACAATAACAGCCTATATTTAGATGTGGCAGATATAATTGGAGATTCAGTAGTAGATGGGCCGGGACTTAGGACTGTTGTGTTTTGCCAAGGTTGCGTACACAATTGCCCGGGTTGCCATAACCCACAAAGCCATGAGTTTGGCGTTGGTACAAAATTTAGCGTACAAGAAACATATGAAAAAATACGTAGCAATAAATTATGCAAAGGTGTTACGTTTTCAGGTGGAGAGCCGTTTTGTCAGCCCGAGGCTTTTTCAGAACTAGCAAAATTGTTGCGCGAACATGGGTATGAAGTTGCTTGTTATACGGGATATATTTTTGAAAAGCTTTTAAACAGTAACGACAAATGGAAAAAAGAGCTGCTTAACAATATACATATTTTAATAGATGGACCTTTTTTAATTGATAAACTAAGTTTGCAACTGCGTTTTAAGGGTAGTGAAAACCAAAGAATAATTGATGTGCAAAAGAGCCTTAAAAGCGGTGCAGTGGTTTTGGCAAGCGATGGACGTTGGGACGGATAAAAAATAATTGTTTAATACATGTTTTATAGTGTATAATTAGCATTAACTTTTATTTTTGAGGTGATTTAAATGATTTTAAAAATTGTTATTATTATTTTTTCAATTTGTTTGTATTTAACGCAAATTCCCTTTATGGCAGGGATAGATATGCTGCCGATTGAGAATGAATTTATTGTTAATTTAATTAAAAACACTAATTTTATAGAGTTTGCCGATGCTGTTGCAATTGCAATTTGCATGGGTATTATAACAATTATTTTTACAGTAATAGAAACAATAAGGGCTGCAAAAAAACCACAATTGGTTAAAGGTTTAATTGATGGTATGCTGTTAATTAAACTTATTCACGTGCCGTTTTTTGCGTTTAATTTTGTTATATACGCAATGATAGCTGCGCTTCTTTCAATAACGGGTATAGGCATGCCTATAACAATAATTGTAGGTGCATTGGTGGCAGGAAGTGTGCTTTTTATTACATCTTTATACACTGTTATTACGCTGTACAGGTGTTTAAAACTAGGTTTATTATCAACTAAAAATTTTGTTATTTTTGTTATATCGCAGTGTTTTTTTTGCATAGATGTTATTTTTGCAATTATAGCTTACTTTATGCTTAAAAAGCGTTATAAAAACATGTGTTTAAGGGAGAATGTTAATGCGAATGAGATTTAAGCCGTATGCAGGGCCGGAACTTGATGCATTTAGTGCATTTAAAAGGGAACCGGCACAATTTTGCGGTAATTGGGCACAGCAGTTTAAAAATAAAAATAATCCGCTGCATATAGAACTTGGCTGTGGAAAAGGCGGGTTTATATCAAGTTTAAGTGTTAAAAACCAAAACGTAAATTATATTGGTATAGACATTACAGACAAAGTTTTAATATTGGCAAAACGCAACATTGAAAGTGTTTTTGAAAGAGAAAAAATGCCACCGGACAATATAATTATTGCGTCTTATAATATAGAGCAAATTAGCAGTATGTTTTGCGAAAAAGACATGGTGCAAAGAATATACATAAATTTTTGCAACCCATGGAATAAAAAATCGGGGCAAAAAAAGCACAGGCTTACACATACAAAGCAGCTTTTACAATACAGTAATTTTTTAGCACCGGGCGCACAAATTTATTTTAAATGCGATAACGACAACTTATACGAAGATACTTTAAAGTATTTTGAACAAGCTAACTTTAAAGTTGTTAAACAAACGTGGGATTTACATAGCGAAAAAGAGTTTTTTGCACATGAAAATATTATGACAGAACATGAAAATATGTATACTAAGCAAGGTTTGCCCACACATGCGGTAATTGCGCAAGTTTAAAGTTTATTAAAATAAAACTAAAGCCTCTTTTTTGTAAAAGAGGCTTTAGTATATTTGAAAAATATGTCTTTTTTTAAAACATAAAAATGTAATTTTAAAGGCTTTTAAAAACTTTAATAGATTACAGTTATTTAGCAAAAGGCAAGTAATTTTACACAAAAGAACAAATTTTGACGGCCTAAACATTTATAAGCTTTAAACCGTTTTATTAAAAGTTTTTACAAGGTCTGCCCATGTGTCTTCTCCAACAATGCCGTCTACTTTAATACCCATAGCTTTTTGGAATTGCCCTATTGCAAGGTATGTGTTTTGTCCATACACGCCATCTATTGTTAATTTTTGTGTGCGTGTTACGTTAACATAGCTTTGAATAAAACGCACATCGTCGCCTGTGGCACCTGTGCTTATATCATAGCCCGGGTACTGCGTTGAAACTTTTTGATTTTTATCATGCACCTCAACTATTTTGTTCCAAGACATAGGGCCTATGCTTGCGTCTGCATTTAAACCAAATTGTGCCTGAAACCTTTTTGTTGCAAGTGTCATATTTGTGCCAAAAATACCGTCTTCTGTTTGAGCATTTATTGCAGTATAAGTACTTGAAAGCTCATTTAAATATTTTTGCATTAGTGTTACGTCTTCACCTGTCATTCCGCCAACTAGCGGTATGCCGGGGTATGTGTCCTCGCTTGCGCCTATTGCGTCGTTATAATCAAGAACAATTTCGTCCCATGTGTTTTTACCTATAATACCGTCTTGTGTTAAACACATTAAACCTTGGTATATAATTACACATTGCTTTGTATTACTACCAAAACTCCCGTCTATTGTAAGTTCAATTAATGTTGGGTATTTTACAACGCGTAACCCGTCAAGATATTTTTGCATACGTGCTACTTCGCTGCCGTAAGAACCTTCTTGTAAAAGTGTACCCGGGTATTTTGGGCTTACCTCGCTAATAAAGTTTAATATCATTATAAAACCTCCTTTGCACCAGTTTATGTGCAAAGGAGGTTTTGTGTTACATTTTATTTGTGGGTGTATAAACTGCGTTTGTTTGATTTTTGTGCCATTAAAAGTACGGTATAAAGCAAAACACTGTCTACCGGTAATTTAATTACATTTTTAATTAACCTAACACTACTTAAAACAAAAGCGTTACCATATTGAATGTTTAACCATAAAGGAGTAAAAAATAAATTTATTATTAAAACAATACTTAAACATGCAAAAAAAGTACGCCATAGTTTTACAGGCTTTTTATAAAGCCAAAATCCGTAAATTAATGCACTTAATACCTCGTTAAAAGTGTAGCCAATAAAAAAACCACCGTTAGGGCGCAACATGTATCCAACAAAATCCATTGCAACTGCTGCAATTGCTGCTAAAAAAGGGCCGTACATAAAACTAATTGTTGCCGTTGCAAGGAAAGAAAACCCTATTTCCAGCATAGTGCTTACAACAAATGTTACTTGGTTTAATGCAATACCAAGTGCACTTAACACACCTGCTTTTGCTATGTTAGGCGTTTTTCTCATATCTAGCACTGCGCTTTTTACACGTGCTTTAAAATGCAGTGCGGTGTTATCGTTATTATTGCCCAAAGGCGCAACAGCTTTTGGCATTAATGTCCTCCATTTAAAAGTACAAAATTAAACAAGTTCTTTATTAATGTAAATTACGGCAATTGTGCCTGGGCCTGCGTGCCCGCCAATAACAGGGCCTACATAATTAATATACAAGTTTTTTGCACCAAGTTCTTTTTTAATTTTTGTTTCAAGGTGTTTTGCGTCATCAATTGCATCTGCGTGTAAAATGCATATAGCATATTCTTTTTGGTTATACGCTTCGTTTTTAACTTTGTTAAAAAGTTCATCAAGGCTTTGGCGGCGTCCTCTTATTTTTGAAACAGGCTCAATTTTGCCTTCTTCATTAAGCCTTAGTATTGGTTTTATGTTAAGCATTGTTCCAAATAATGCTGCAGAACCGGATAAACGCCCGCCACGTTTTAAGTGAGATAAATCATCTACCGTAAACCAGTGTTGGAAAGAACCTCTGTTGCGCTCAACCCAATCTGCAACTTCTTGCATACTTTTGCCTTTGTTTTTTTCTTGTGCGGCATAATAAACAAGTAGCCCAAGGCCCATAGACATGCAAAGAGTATCAACAATAATAATTTTGCGCTCGGGATACTCTTCCATTAACTCTTGCGCCGCAATGCAAGAAGTATTGTAAGAACCTGATAGACCCGAAGAAAAACTTAGGTGCAAAATGTCAAGGCCTTGCTCTAAAAATGGAGTAACCTCGTTGCGGTATTGGTCCATAGATATTTGAGTAGTTGTAGACATATGACCTTCACGCAATTTTTTATAAAACTCAGTAAATGCCAATTGTCTGCCGTCTGCATAGTTTTCATATTCAACACCCTCTTGCATAAAGCGCATAGGTATTGTGTGAATACCAAGCTCCTCTATCATTTCCGGTGACATATCTGCGTTTGTTTCAGTTATTATTTTGTATTGTGACAAAATTAAAACCCCTTTCAAAAATATTATATTTTCGGCAGAAGTTT
>CAYJDK010000043.1:0-409 GCA_964368905.1 uncultured Bacteroides sp. | reverse complement strand
ATAAAATATTCAACCACAACAGTATATCACAATTAGTAATTATTTTCCAGTAAAAAATACGTTGTCATTTAAATTTTTTGCTTATTATTTAAAGGCGTTTTTTTGTATAGCAATAAATGTTATTAATTTTAAAATAAAAAAATTAGTTGAATTAAATTTTTAATATTGATATAATCTGTAATGGTAAATGGCAAGATTTAAAAAACAAAAAAACATATGCCGCATAAAACGGCAGAACGGAGATAAAGTTTGGAAAATAATAATTTTGGTGAATTTTTTAAAAAGAGGCGAAAAGCAAGCATAGCAATTTTAGTTACTTTAATAATAGTTATAGGATATGTAGCGTGTTTTCCTTATGTTTTAAAGTTATTAACAGCACCTGAAAGTGCAAAAGACGAACAATTGCAAA
>CAYJDK010000042.1:6470-12176 GCA_964368905.1 uncultured Bacteroides sp. | reverse complement strand
ATGCAAATTTACGTCCCGGCGTGCCTGCAAAGATAACATTTTTATTGCAAGAAAGTTCCGGTGTTTTTGCGGTGCCAATAGATGCAGTGCTTGAAGAAGCCGGACAAAAATACGTTTATGTATACGAAGAAAGACCAAGAGCTGAACAACTTGCACTTGGTGAACAAGACGGTAGGCGCAGAGTTGATGTAACAACAGGCCTTGAAACTGACTATTTAATTGAAATACAAAGCGAAGAGCTGCAAGAGGGCATTTTTATACTTGATGACCCACTTATGCTTAATGTGCCTGAAATACAAGATATGTTTATGATGACACAAACTGTTGAGGCGGGGCCGCAAGGTGGACCACCTGAAGGTGGAAGACCACAAGGCGGCTAAGGCCTTTTAAGCATAATAAAAGTTGAGAACGGAGAAAAAAATGCCCGAAAATGTGATAAATATAAATGGTGTTTATAAACGCTATTTTATAGGTAAAGAAAATGAAATATGTGCGCTAGACAATGTTTCTATTAATATAGAGCGTGGCAGTTTTACTTCTATAGTGGGCGCTTCCGGTAGCGGCAAGTCAACACTTATGAACATAATAGGTGCACTTGATAAACCGACAGAGGGTTCTTATTTTTTAGACGGTGTTGACATAATGTCAACAGACGATAGCGAGCTTTCAGGAATTCGCAATAAAAAAATAGGGTTTATATTTCAAAATTTTAATTTAATACCACGTATTAATGCACAAAAAAATGTAGAACTTCCTATGTTATATGGCGGCATGAGCTCTAAGGCAAGGGCGTTGCGCAGCCTTGAGCTTTTAAAAATGGTTGATATGCATAAACGTAGAAAGCATAACCCAAATGAGCTCTCCGGCGGCCAAAAACAACGTGTTGCAATTGCAAGGGCCGTTGCAAACGACCCTGCAATTTTACTTGCCGATGAGCCAACAGGTGCACTTGATTCAAAAACGGGGCGCCTTGTAATGGATATATTCCACGACTTGCATAAAAACCAAGGCAAAACAATAGTTTTAATTACGCATTCTCCGGAACTTGCCGAAGAAACACAGCGCATTATAACTTTGGTAGACGGCAAAGTTACCTCTGACAGGCCGGGGAGGGAATATAAATGAGCATAAAAGAGAATATTGCACTTGCCCTTGTTGCGCTATGGAGCAATAAAATGCGTGCACTTTTAACAATGCTTGGCATAATTATAGGTATTGGTTCTGTTATAACAATTTTTACAATAGGCAATGCGCTTAACGGATATATTATGAACGAAATGTCCTCTATGGGTGCAAATAATGTTACGTTGGGATTGCAGCAAAAAGAAAGTGAAAATTCATCGCGTAGCGGTGCGCCGGCACAAATGAGAGAAAGCGATTTGCTTACAGATGAGATGCTTTTAGCTCTTTTTCAGCAGTATGAAAGCGATATTGAAACAATAGACATTCAGGTGCAAGTAGGGTCCGGCACAGCAACTAATGAAAGCAGTTATGCGAATTTTGACTTGACGGGCGCCGGTGATATGAGCAATGTTGTTGCTAACCTTGAAATGGTAGAAGGGCGTTTTTTACTATCTCGTGAAGTTGAAGACGAGAAAAATGTTGTTGTAGTGTCGGATTTATTTGCAAAAAATTTAGGCATAGAAGACTCAGCGTTGGGAACACAAATAATGTTACAAGCAAATGGCAGAACACCTGCTTTATACACTGTTGTTGGTGTATATAAGTACGAGGAATCTGCATTTGCAGGCATGGGCACAAGCAACGAGCAAGACACAAGTACTACGGCTTACATACCGTATTCTGTTGCACAGCATATTACAAATGCAGGAGATGGGTATGCGTCTGTTACAGTGTTAACAAAGCAAGGCGCAGATAGTGCCGCACTTGCAACAGAAATGCAAACGTTTTTAAACACACGTTATTATGGTAAAAACGAAAGTTTTGAAATATTTGCCTTTGCTATAGAAAGCTTAATTGATACCATGCAAAGCATGTTAAGTACAATGCAACTTGCAATAGCTGCCGTTGCGGCAATATCGCTTGTGGTAGGCGGCATAGGCGTTATGAATATAATGCTTGTGTCTATAACAGAAAGAACTAAGGAAATAGGAACAAGAAAAGCACTTGGCGCAACAAACTTTTCAATTAGGATGCAATTTATTACCGAAAGTGCCATAATTTGCCTTATTGGCGGAATTATTGGTATAGCTTTAGGTGTTGGGCTCGGCTCATTTGCATCACAGCTTTTACAGTTCCCTGCCAGCGCAGACTTAATGAGTATTGGAATTGCCGTTGGATTTTCTGTGGGAATTGGCATATTTTTTGGTTATTACCCGGCAAATAAAGCTGCAAAGCTTGACCCAATTGACGCATTAAGATACGAGTAAAATTTAATTAATTAGAAATTGCCCTAAAATTATTTGCTAATTTTGGGGCAGTTTTTTTATGGTTTTTACCTAGTATAAAAAATATGCTTGAAATTTATAAAAAAATGAATATTTTGCAAATTAAGAACATAATAATATACCAAAAAGGTAAAAATTTGTACAATAAATGCACTAAACAACTTATTATTTAATATATTTATGGTTTTTTAACCTAATTGCAATTTGACAAATATTTGTATTTTTTTTATAATATGTGTGAAAATGAATATAAAACGTTATATCGGTAATAAAAAACTATAATTGCAACTAGTTTTCTTTTAATTTTCTTTTAAATTTCTTAAACAAATCTTGGGTTTTAACTAAAAATGATTTGCGTTTTATTTGATATACTTATAGTGACTTATAATAATGGTTATAGTGCAAATTTCAGAGCATTTTTAATTTAAACTTGCACGTTTAAATTACCATTAACACTATTAATAAGCAGGGAGGGTAAAATATGAAAGTGCTTATAGGAACAGACACATATGTGCCAAGCGTAAACGGCGTTGTAACTTCAACACTAAATTTAAAAGAAGGCCTTGAAGAACTAGGCCATGAGGTTAGAATTATTACTCTTTCAGTAACGGGGAGTTCTTATTTTGAAGACAACGTTTATTATGTTGGTTCTTTAGACGTTGGAAGAGTTTACCCCGGTGCAAGGCTAAAAACTAAACCTTGTAAAAACGAGGTTGAAGATATTTTAAAATGGAAACCCGACATTGTTCATACACAAAGTGAGTTTAGCATGTTCCCTATAGCTGCAAGGCTTGCAAAAAAACTGGAAGTGCCGCTAGTGCACACGTATCATACAATGTATGAGGATTATACGCACTATTTTATGCCTTCAAAAACTGTGGGCAAAAAAATGGTGAGTGTGTTAACAAATATATTTAGTGATTTTATTGATGGTATGATTGCCCCTGCGCAAAAAACATATAAACTTTTAAACGATTATGGGGTTACTTGCCCATTAAAATGCATACCAAGCGGAATTTCTATTGAAAAATTTGAAAAAAAGCAAAGTAAAGAAACAATAAAAGCCTTAAAGGCTAAACTTAATATACCTAAGAAAAATTGCGTAATGTTATCTGTTAGCAGAATAGGAAAAGAGAAAAACGTTTCAGAGTTAATTAAAAATGTGAAACAATTGGAAAATGTTTCGCTTGTGATAGTAGGCGACGGGCCACAGAAAAAAGAGCTTGAAGAGCTTGTAAAGTGGCTTAATATTACGGATAAAGTTATTTTTACCGGCATGGTAGACCCAAGTGATGTTCCACTTTATTACAGCATGGCAGATTTATTTGTTTCGGCCTCTACAAGTGAAACACAAGGCTTAACGTATATAGAAGCATTAGCATGTGGCACACCTTTGCTTTGCCGAAAAGACGATTGCCTAAAAGGCGTAATAGAAGAAGGCAAAAACGGTTATTGTTTTGAAACTAGGCAAGAATTTATTGCAAAGTTTGATTTGTTTATAAACAGACCCGATAAAAAAGAAATGGCTGAGTACGCAAAGAAAACATCGCATAAGTTTTCAAAACAGAGCTTTGCTAAAAATGCACTTAAGTTTTATGAAGAACTTATTGTAGCAAAACAAAAAAGTAATGAAAGCGGAATTGGAAAAAGATTTAGTTTTGATGATGTTATATAAATAACACACAGTGTTATTTATTGGCATGTTTTGGCAGTTGTGCCGTAAGGTACGAGCCAAAAGCCATAGAATAAAAATTATATAATGCAGCGCATTATATAAATAACACGCAGTGTTATTTATCGTTTTATTTAAAGCAATTGTTCTCGCCACTTACGTGGCAACCGAACAAGTTTGCAATTTATATTAGCCTACGGCTAATATAAATAACACGCAGTGTTATTTATTGGCATGTTTTGGCAGTTGTGCTCAAGAGCACGAGCCGAAAGCCATGAAATAAAAATTATATAATGCAGCGCATTATATAAATAATCTCCACTGCGTTTCGATTATTTATCCCTCGCGGGGCGATTTTATGGCGTGGGCAACACAGTGCCCACATGCCAATTTACTTCACATAATATAAATAACAAAACACCGTTTTAGGTTTATGCTTTTGCAAGAACCTAAAGCGGTGTTTTTCTTTGTGTTTTTACAAAATCTGTAAGTAACATTACCCCAAATATATATTAACATGTTGTCAAGCGGATTTGTAACGCTTTTTAAGATATTCTTACATTATTAAACTATTATAGTTTAAATTGTGCGCTTAAAAATATAAAACTAATATAAATTTTAAACGCGCAAAGCACTTAGGGATGCGACCCCGTAAAAAGCATATGCTGTTTATTGTAAGGTATCTATATAAATTTGTGCAAATATGGCCGGCCAAAAATCTGCACTCTGCCGCAGTGTGAGGTTTTACATTATTTTTGCGGCAGAAAGGAATTTGCTTTTATGAAACGTGAAGATTTAGCAAAACTTAATGTTCGTGAGGAAAGCATAAACGAAATAATGGCAATGCATGGGCGTGATATTGAAAAACATAAGTTAACAATAACTGAAAATATGCAACAAATACAAGATTTAAACGCCCGTTTAAATGATGCGAACGAAAAACTTGAAGGATACATTCCTGATTGGCAAAACATGCTTGATACTGCAAAAAAGCAAGCCGATGATACTGTGGTTTCTTTTAAGCGTGATATTGCGCTTGAAAACAAGCTACAAGAACACGGTGTTAAAGAGGCTGTTTCTGTAAAAGCGCATTTAAACATGCATAACATTATTTATAACAGCGAGAGCAATACGTTTGAAGGCCTTGAAGACCAATTGTTAAATTTAAAAAACACGCATGCTTTCCTTTTTGAAACAGACGAAACAACACCTATTTTTTGTGCGGGAGCAAAAGGTGTTACCAAAACACGCCCACACGTAAACGATGAAGCCAATAATGCAATTAGAGCATTATTTGGGAAGGAGTAAATTTTATGAACAACATTATTTCAAGAGAGGCTGCCGAGGCCCTTATTCAAGAACAAGTACAAAGCACAGTTTTCCAAGATGTGCCAAAAGAAAGTGCATTTTTGCGCATGGCGCGCAGGCTTCCTAACATGACAAGCAAACAAACAAGGATGCCTGTTTTAGATTTATTGCCAATGGCTTACTGGGTTAACGGAGATAACGGCATTAAACAAACAAGCCGCCAAGCATGGGAAAACGTTTACCTTACAGCGGCAGAACTTGCAGTTATAGTACCACTGCCTGAAGCTGTATTAGACGATGCATCTTTTGACATTGTTG
>CAYJDK010000042.1:5839-6460 GCA_964368905.1 uncultured Bacteroides sp. | reverse complement strand
TTACACCACGCGTTGCAGAAGCTATTGGCCAAAGAGTTGACAGTGCCGCAATATTTGGTGTTAACAGGCCTGCAGAATGGCAAAGCGACATTGTTACGCTTGCAAGACAAGCAGGGAACAACATTGCTTGCTCTGGCGGCAACATTACTTACGATTTGCTTATGGCAGAAGACGGATTGCTTGACAAAGTTGAAGAAGGTGGTTACCCCGTTACAGGCGTTTTAGCCGCAATGAACACACGTGCAAAATTACGTAGTATAAAAGATTCTGATTCATCTCCTATTTTTGCTACTTCAATGCAAGGCCAAACCCCTTATTCTATAGGCGGTGCGCCAATGTTCTTCCCTCAAAATGGCAGTTTTGATACAAGTATTGCACAAATGATAGCCGGTGATTTTTCTCAGGCTGTTTATGCCATACGCCAAGACGTTACTGTAAAAATACTTGACCAAGCCACAATTGTTGACCCTTCAACAAAAGAAATTGTATACGCTTTAGCTCAACAAGACATGATTGCTATTAGAGTTGTTTTCCGTATGGGCTGGGCACTTCCAAACCCTGCAACTCGCTTGAATGAAGACAGAACATACGTTCCGTTCTCTTATCTTGAGCCTTCAACAG
>CAYJDK010000042.1:5306-5820 GCA_964368905.1 uncultured Bacteroides sp. | reverse complement strand
CATACAAAACACAAAACGTAACATTTACTGTTAAAGAAGGTGAAACTGCCGTTTCGGGCGCAACCATAAACGTTAACGGCGCACGCAAAAAAACCGGTAGCGATGGCACTTGCATATTTACTCTTACAGCCGGAAGCTACCCATACACAGTTAAAAAATCCGGATACAACACCTATAACGGTTACACTACAGTTGCTAATGCAGCAGTTAGCGTAGCTGTTGGTGTAGTTGAGCAAGATAGTTAAATATATTTTAAATTTATTATTTAAAATATTAGTAATTAATAACTAATTTTATTTTATGGCCAAATGCAAAACTTAACAACAACTTTTGTTGCAAATGTTTATTAAAACAACATTTTGTTTTTAAACTAAAAGTTTGCATTTGGCCTATTTTTTAAACATAAACATCGCTCTTACAAAACCACAATTAAAGTGTATATTATTATACTTTTTACATAAGAAGTAGTGAGAGTTTTAGTTTTATTGTTAAAAAAGGAGGTTAGAAATGTGAT
>CAYJDK010000042.1:4723-5296 GCA_964368905.1 uncultured Bacteroides sp. | reverse complement strand
TTACCAAGATGCGTATGGGGGAACTACAATACCGCAAGATAGCTACAATCATTTTTCTATGCGGGCCGGCGCTTATATTGATAGTCTTGTATTTAACAGAATAACAAGCGAGCAAGACATTAGCGAATCTGTGCGAATGGCGGTATGTGCTTGTGCAGATGTGCTTTACAGTTGTGACGGCGCAAAAAAAGAAACAAGCACAAACAGCAACATTTTAAGCGAAACTACAGACGGTTACCGTGTAGATTACGCAGACCCTAATGTTGCATATGACTTAATGTATAAAAAACTTTATGCCGCAGCAGATATGTATTTACCTATTAATCACCCTTTAAGGTACAGGGGAGGTTGTTATGAGGACAAACACAGCAATTACAGTTTATAGAAAAAAC
Organism: uncultured Bacteroides sp.; assembly: GCA_964368905.1. GTDB lineage: Bacteria > Bacillota > Clostridia > Oscillospirales > Ruminococcaceae > Ruthenibacterium. Next base: position 4,904 of record CAYJDK010000042.1, on the reverse strand, counting down.
TATGATATTACGCTAAAAGATTATGTTTGGTCTTTTATTGTAATAAACAACGCCGGTTGGTTTAGCGGGCAAAAAACATCGCTATCCAGCAGTAAATACGACAAATATATTGTGCGTATTTATGAGCAAAACCTTAAAGAGCAGTTTTTGTATAACAAAAATGAATTTTTAAAAAACAATA
>CAYJDK010000042.1:0-4713 GCA_964368905.1 uncultured Bacteroides sp. | reverse complement strand
TGATGATGTAGGCAGGCTTAATATTAAAGAAGGTGATGTTATTGTTAAAGGAAATGTAAGTTTTCCATTACCGTCAAATGCGCGTGAAAATGTGCCTGCATATGAAATATTTACAGTCATATCTGTTGCCGATAATAAGCGCGGCAGTGAATATATGCACCATTATAAAATTGGAGGCATGTAAATTTATGATAAAAACTAATTTTAATGCGCACAATTTAACCTTAATTAAAAAAAACGGTATTAGTGTATATATTAAATTAAGCCCCGATTTTGAAAAAAAACAAGCACAATTATTTTTAGCAGCACAAAAGGTTATAGACAGTAGCGTTTTAAATTACAGTGCACTTTATGCGCCTAAAAAAACCGGCAAACTTATTGCAGACAGTTTTACTTACACTAACATTGGTAGTGGAAAAATTGTATACCCAACAAAATACGCAGGTGTTCAATATTATAACACTAAAACATTTAGGCCTTACGACTATAAACGCGGCGCATTATGGTTTGAACGTATGAAATTGCGCCATAAAAAGGTAATATTACAAAACGCCGCCACTGCAATAGGCGCAAGACATATTTAGAAAGGAACATTGTGAAATATGGATAATGATAAAAGCAGCATTATTGGTGCTTTGCGAGAATACTTTTACAACTGCCCACTTTTTGGCAATGACGTTATAGGTATAGACGGTTTGCCACAAAAAGAAAAGGCGTTTTCAATAGGCACTATGCCGGTTGATGAAGTTTTAAAGTATTACTATGGTAAAAGCAGTATGCGCCAATATGTTTTTGAACTTGTGGCAGCTTACCCAAGTGCAGACACACAAGAACAAAACACGGCTAACGCCGCTTTTTTTGAACATTTTTCTAACTGGTTACTACAGCAAAATAAAGCGGGCAATTTTCCAATTCTACCTACAGGTTGCACAGTACAAAAAATAGAGGCACTGTCAAGCGGCTATTTTGAAACAGAAAAAAACGACACACGCGTTTACGTTATGCAATGCAGGATTGTTTATTTTAAAAAAATTATTGTTGAAAATAGTAAATAAAATAATAACAGCGGCTATTTAGTAATAATTAATATTTTGCCGCAAAAGGAGTTACTTATGAAATTATCACAATTAATGGAAGGCGCAACACCAAGCACATCTTTTGAGGGAGTTACAACGGCAGATGACTTTGTGTTAGCCGTTGATTTTAGCGAAAGCGCACTAACTACAGGCGACTATGTTGTTGCGCAAGAAGGAATGACGGAACTTTCAGGCGAGCTTGAAACGCTTACACAAGAAAGCCAATATTTAAGAGGTGGAAAACAAACCGTTAAAACAGGAACACAGCGCACATTTACTTTAACGGGAGAAAGATTTATAGGTGATGAGTTCCAAGATGCACTTATGTCTCATAGCATGAAATACGGAACAGGCCAAAGCGTTATAAAACCTTATGTTTATTTCAACATTTTAACCGGACTTGGAGAAAAAGGAACCGTGTCTATTGCTGTTGAAAGCGATCCATCCGGCGCAGCAGGTGAAAATGCCGGTATTAGCGCCATACTTACCGCAAGGGGAACACCTAGTTTATATACATATGGCGAAACATAAAGAAAGGACGATAAATAATGCTTGTTGTGCACAATATACCGCTAGATTTTGACATTACTTGCCCTGAAGATTTATTTAGATATAACAATGCGCTTTTAAATTTACAAAAGCAAAAAAAACCATATAAAAGCAGCGTATCTACAAGTAAAAACAATAATATAACAGAATATGCAGAGTTTTTAAAGCAAGAGTGTAAAACAGTAACAGATTTTATAGATAATGTTTTTGGTGGCGGAACTTGTAATAAATTGCTTGGTGATAAAGCAAGCCTTACAAATTTAATGGATTTATGTGACGAAATAACACTTGCCATTAAAGACCAAACAAAAAATGCACAAAAAAGATTTTCACGTTATGAGCCAAACAGAAAAACAATTAATGTAAATGCAAAAAAAATTAAAAAGCCATAAAATTATATTTTAATATTTAAGATAGGAGAATTTGTGTGCCGGAAAATATTTTACTTGAAAACAGCTTGCCACTAATTTGTGAAGGTTTACCCTTGTACGGAGATTTTCGCAATATGATTAGGTTTGAAACGGCGCTTTATGACGACGCTATTTCAAATTCAGAAAAAGCATACATTGGTTTATTACAACTTTTTGATAATGTGCCAACAAGCGAAACAGAACTGCTAAAGCACACACAAATACTTATATGGTTTTACAGCATAGAATTGGCAGGTAACACAAAATTTGAAAAGACAGGCAACAATACATTTATGAGCATAAATGCAAATTATGCACAACAAAAAAGCATCAAAAATGAAAACACGCAGTTGCCCGATGCATCTAAAAACATTAGGGCGTATGATTTTGAAACAGACAGTTTTTGCATTTATGCCTCTTTTTTACAAGCTTATAATATTGATTTAACAAAAAGCGATTTTTTTCATTGGTGGAAATTTTGTGCATTACTTGAAAATCTTCCGGCACACACACCTATGGCTCAACGCATGGCTTACCGTACAATGGACACCTCGCTTATAAAAGATAAGGCACAACGTGAGTACTACGAAAGGCTTAAACAGAACTTTAAAATTAAACAAATTGCAAAGCACAATAAAATTAAAACAATTGAAGATATTGCAAATTACAATAAAGAGCGTATTAAACAGCGTTTTGAATACGCAAAAAATGCTGTTGCAAACAATAATGATATTAAATAATAAAGAGGTGAAATAATGGCTTATGACGGTAGTTTAGTTTTTGATACATCCTTAGACACAAGCGGATTTAAAAGTTCGCTTTCAAGTTTAAGTACTATTGCAAGCGGGCTTGGTGGGCTAGACAATTTTTGTTCTAAACTCTTATCTTTATCCGATGCGTCCATAAAAGCCGTTTCCAGTTTATCTTTACTTTCAAACCAAAGTTTTATTACCCAAAATTCTTTTGCAGCGGCTTTTAATACAAGCGCAATAATAACAGCGGTGCAAAACAGTATTACAAGTATTATGGGCCTACTTCAAGGCGCTGCAAACTCAGAGCAAATTTTATTTGCCGGGCAAAATATTATTAACACAATAGCAAGCGGGGTAAGTGGCAACACAGCACTGCTTCAAGCTGTTTCTTCCACTATTGCAAACACAAAAAACACAGCCGTAACAAGTGTAGTGAGCTCTTCTTTTAGTTCTGTTGGTTTTCAAATTGTTAATGGCATTGCCTCCGGTATTTTATCAGGTGCAAGCGGAGTTATAAGCGCTATTATAAGTGTTGTTTCTTCTGCCATTAATGCGGCAAAACAAGTTGCGCAAATACATTCTCCCTCACGTGTTTTTGACACTCAAATTGGTAGAATGATGATGATAGGTTTGGAAAACGGTATAGATTACGGTGCAAAAAATGTTAGTTCTGCTTTAAAAAACAACATGAAGGACATTACAAATTCTGCGCTTAAGTTTACATCAAAACATTACCAAAATGCTTTAAACAGCAACTTTTCAGGCTTATTTTCAGATAAAAACCTAAGTTTTGGTGCAAATTTAACTTCGGCATTAAATACGCAGGCACTAAAAAAGCAAGCAGACAGTATTGTGTCTTTAATGAACTCAGGCGTTGCCAATGCTAACTTGCATTTAATAAAATCTGCAATAGGTGCATATGGCCCAAATACACACGGCAAAACAAATACGCAAGAACAAGTTACAAACTTGTATATGACAGTTAATACTCACGATTCTTTAAGTGAAAGCGAGCTTACAAGGCAAGCCGAAAACTTTCTAGCGCGAACAAGGAGGAAACTTCCGTGACAGATAACACAATAATTACATACATAAGTGCAGGCGGAAGCACCGTTTTTTCTTTAGACAGCAATTATTGGATACATGAAATATCAGGGCTTGAAAATCATGTAGAAATAACAACTTCTCAGTACATTAACCAAAGTGGAGAATGTATTAGCGGACAATGCATTAAAGGGCGAACCCTTACATTTACAGGCGATATTCACGGAAATTTAGAATACTCACGCTCTCATTTACTTAAATGCATTTTGCCCGGTGAGCCTGCAGAAATTCATTTTACAACTAACGGAAAAACACTTGTAATAAGCGGATATCCAACAAAAACTCCCGGCATAGAACCGGGTGTTGCAATGCAAACGTTTCAATTTGAATTTTTTGCGCCGTACCCTTATTTTAAAACAATAGAAAATATTTCGTACGTTCTTGCCGGCATATCCGGCTTGTGGCAAACTCCGTTTTTTATGGAAAATGAAGTTTGGATTTCTAGTTTTACAAACGATTCTTTTGTAAAAATTTTAAATAGCGGAACTGTACCGCAAGCATTTACAGCAGAAATATATGCAACCGCACAAGTTACTAACCCTGTTATTTACAACGTGAAAAATAATACTTTTATAAGCATAAATAAAACTTTACAACAGGGAGATCGCTTTAAAATTTCTACACATAATGCTGATAAAGACGCAGGAACCGCAATAATATTTACAAGCTCCGCCGGAGTAAGCGAAAATGCTTTTCGCTTTATAACCCCTGACAGCGAGCTTGATATGAAAATTTTGCCGGGAAATAATATTTTCATGGCAGATGCACTTGAAAACAAAGAAAATATGCAATGCATTATTGTTACGGCAGGGGGTGAATATC
>CAYJDK010000041.1:2973-12486 GCA_964368905.1 uncultured Bacteroides sp. | reverse complement strand
AGCACTGCGGTGCGTCGTAACCGAACAGAAAATCCGAGCGTGCCTTTTTTCGGAAAAGGAGGAGCGACGAAATGGTGTGAGCGATGACTTTTATAATTTCACAAAAAAAGTCGTCGCGAACTAAATGTAGTCCGCGACGACATGGTGAGCCATCGGAGATTCGAACTCCGGACACCCTGATTAAAAGTCAGGTGCTCTGCCAACTGAGCTAATGGCTCGCAAAAACAGTAATTAAGCTGTTTAATTCATTTTTTGCGACTTTATTATTATATCAAAAATATTAATACATGTCAATATGATTTTACCATTTTTTTTGTTTTTATTAAACTATTTTTCATTTATGTAACAATGAATAAAAAATAGCAAAAGTTGATAAAATTTGTATTCAATAATGTTATAATATTTGTTTTTAATAACGTTCTTTTTTCTTTTTATATTTTTTTAATTAATTTTTTATATACTTAACATATAAAAAAACCACCTATAAGGTGGTTTTTTAATTTTAACATTTTCACTCTATTAAATGTAAATTAATAACCTAAAACAGAGTGTATATAATTTCTTGATTTCATTGCAGTATCGTAATTGCAAATTGCAGGGAAATCAACCTCAACGCATAAAACATCATCATATCCACAATTTTTAAGTGCATCTACAACGCCTACAAAGTCAACAACACCTTCGCCTAAAGCGCGAGCTTTTTTCGTTGCAGGTCCATCAAGATATGGTGGTTGCCAATTTGCTATAACGTCTTTTAAATGCACGTAAGCTATTCTATTTTTATATTTGTTAACTACTTCAATAGGGTTCATTCCACCAAAAACAATATGGCATGTATCAATACAAATTTTCAATAAACTTTCATCAACTTTATTTAAGATGTAATTTAATTCATAGTCTGTTTCACAAGCTGTGTTTTGGTGTTGATGTAAAGCAAGAGTAATGCCATATTTTTGACAAACTTTTCCCATATCTGTTAATGTGTTGCAAATATCATCAAGCATAGAATCAGGAACAGACTTATCTTCCATTCTTGGTGGCGCTTGAATATTCATATGTGTTATACCATGGCGTTGCATAAATTTACAGCATTTTTCAGCTATTGCAATATCTTCGTCATGCCCTTTTTCAAGGTAATGATAAAGAGCCACAAATTCTAGGTTGTATTTTTTTAATAAAGCGTCAAATTGGTCGTCCTTATCTTTAAATACGTCTACTATAAAATTAAAATTTTCAACGCCTGTATATCCAAGATACGATATCTCTTTTAAAGCTTGCTCAAATTTTTCAACCGATGCCTCTGAAGTGTCTCCGCTACGAAATTCTTGTTTCATCCAAGTCCAAACTGTGTATGCAATTTTCATTATTTTTCTCCTTTATTGTGTATATATTAAAATATTATAATATACAATGCATTTTTAAAATTAACCTTTTACCGCCCCAGCAGTCATTCCGTCTACAAAGAAGCGTTGCGCCAATAGGTATACTACTATAATAGGAATTGTAGCGCATGTAAGTGCTGCAAATAATTCAGGATAATAAATGTTATATTCCCCTGTAAAAGCAATAATTCCAAGAGGCAAAGTTTGGTTTTCTTCACTTCTTATAAAAATACTTGCAAGGAAATATTCGTTCCAAACATTAAGCCCATTAAAAACAACTTGTGTTACAATTCCGGGCATTGTTAACGGAAGAATAATTCTAATAAAACTACGCATTCGTGTACATCCGTCTACCATAGCTGCTTCTTCTAAGCTTTTTGGCAAAGATATATAAAACGAACGCATTAAAAATACACCAAAACTAACAGACTGTCCTGCATATATAAGTGATAAACCCCACAATTTGTTAACTAAACCCAGTTTAAGTGCAACCGTAAAAGTAGGCATACCTAAAACTCCGCCCGGTATCATCATACCTAAAAGCAAAAAGCGGTATATCCATTTACTGCCTTTAAACTGAACACGTGCAAGCGCATAAGCAGCAACACAGTTTGCGGGTATTGAAAATATTAAAAACAACCCTGTTACCAAAATTGTATTTGTATATTTGCTACCTAAACTACCATGCTCCCAAGCCGCTTTGTAATTGGCAAAGTTAATTTCCGAGGCAAAACCCCAAATGTTTTGGTAAAACTCGGCTTCTGTTTTAAATGAGCCTGCAACCATCCAAATAACAGGATAAATTGTTACTATTACGCACAAAATTAAAACTAAGTAGCGAAAAACAACTTCTCCGGTTTTTAATAATTTATACATTGTGCCCACCTCTATTCATATACATCGTCTTTTGTCATCATCTTTAACTGTAAAAAGCCAAAAACAAATACAAATACGAATAAAATCATTGACATAGCGTTAGATTTACCAACTGAATTAAACTGCATTGTAGTTTTAACTGCATAGGAAAGCGCAACTTCGGTAGAGTTAAACGGGCCTCCGCCTGTCATAACATTTACAAGGTTGTAGTTTCCTACAAAGGCACCTGTTATTGAAAGCAACAAGTTTAAAACTATTACGCTGTTTAGTTGGGGCACTGTAATTCTCCAAAACTTTTGTATTGAAGAAGCACCGTCAATTGAGGCAGCTTCGTAATATTCATTAGGGATTGCTTGAAGACCTGTAAAGTAAAGACCTACCCATTTCCACACGTCTACCCAAATAATAGAATAAAGTGCAATTGCAGGGTCGCCAAGCCAGCTTTGAATTAACCCTTCGGCGCCTACTGCATTTAACAGTGCATTTAATATACCAAAGTTAGGGTTATATATCCAAGACCATAATACGCCTATTACAACGTATGAAAATGTAACCGGCATGTATATAGATGTGCGAAACAAAGCCTTGAAAACCTTTTGTTTAACAAGCAAAAAAGCAATTGCAAGACCTATTACATTTTTTAATAATGTTACCCAAAATGCATAGACAAATGTATTTTGCAATGATGAGATAAATATATCATCCTCTAGTGAAAATATATAGTTATTTATTCCTATAAACTCCATTTCACCTATACCGTCCCAGCGGAAAAAGCTTGTGTATAATCCGTAACAAAATGGAGTTATAACAAACATAATAAACAATATTACACAAGGCGTAACCATAATGTATGGAAAATATTTATCCAGTACATTTACTCTGTTCGTCTTTTTCATTGCTTTGTATCTCCCTCCGTTTAATAATGCTATAGGCGTGTTGCAGGCTAACCTGCAACACGCCATAAAATCTTACTCTGCGTAGCTAGGTGGTAAAACTGTTGGTGTTACTTTGGCCCAATCTTCATCGTCCCATTGGTTCCACCAATCAAATTGATATTCTTTTTCTTTTACTATTGTCTCATAACGAGCTTGAATGTCTGCAGTTGCTTCTTCGGCTGTCATGTTACCGCTTGCAACAGCAGGAATGTTTTGTTTAAATGAGTCTGTAACTTCTGCAGGCCAGTACCAATCTAAGAAAACAATTGATATTGGTGCGAATTCATCATTTAGTTCTTTAATAATGTCGTCTTGTTGTAGAGAAACACCTTTGTTTGTAGGAATGATAGGTTCAGTTGGAGAAACTACGATTTCTGCATTTTCAGGGCGTAATAAGTACTCAACAAACATCATTGTTGCGTCTAGGTTTTCATGGTCTGCAAAAGAAGGAATGATTAGGCCGCCGGCACCGCCGCCGCCACCAGGTTGTGCAATAACGCCTTCTTCATCTACCATTAGTGGGAATGGGAATACACCGATTTCAAAATCAGTAACTGCACTTTTAATAGGTGCGTATTCCCATGTACCGCCGTAGAACATAGCAGCTTTTTGTTGTGAGAACAATGCTCTCATAGCGTTTGTGTCTGTGTTATAGCTATCTGATGTTAAAATGCCTTCGTCAAAGAAACTTTTAACAAGATTAAAAGCTTCTGCTTCTGCTTCGCCTTCAAAGCTAGCATTTCCGCTTAAAAACTCAACTGTGTTTTCAATAGAATTATTGCCAGATGTTTGTGCGTATGTTTCCATAAATAACATTGGCCAGAAAGATGTAACTTGACCATGGTGAATCATTGGAGTAATGTTTTTCTCTGTTTTAATTACGTTTGCAATTTCAACTAAATCTTCAAATGTTTCAGGCTCTTCAAGGCCTAGTTCGTCAAACATAGTTTTATTATAGTAAAATGCGCTAGTACCTGAACTTGCCAAAGGAATGCCCCACACGTGGTCTCCTACTGTAACGCCACCGAACATGCCGTCAACAAATCTGTCTTTGTAAGGTTCAATTAACTCAGTCATATCCATTGCCATGCCGCTTGGAGCAAATGTTTGGCGGATAATGCCTGCGCCTACTTGGAACAAGTCAACTTGCTCGCCTGCTAGTTCTGCGGCAGATAAGTTTTGAACAACTTCGTCCCATTTACCTTGCCATTTAATTTCAACTGTGTAGCCAGGGTTTTCTTCTTCAAAACCTTGAGCAACTTGTTCCCATGCTTCTTCTTCGCCCGGGAATTGACGAGCAGCGCCCATAATAACAATTGTTTTGCCTTCTGCGCTTTCTGTTGTTTCATTAGATGTTGTTTCTTCGGTTGTTGCTTCGCTTTCTGTTGCAGGTTGTGAACAGCCTACTAATAGACCTAAGCATAAAGCCATAACCAATAAAATACTTGCTAATTTTTTCATTATTACCCTCCTAAAATATATTTCACGTTATACTTAACGTAAAAAACTAATCAACTGTTGCAATACGAATTATTTCGTCTGCAAGTTCAATATCTTGGCGTGCGTCTTCGCCTGATGATATGGGTTTTTCACCATTAACGATACAATTATAAAAATGTATCCATTCACGCTTATAAGCCTCATCGTACCCGCCAACTATTTCTTTGTTTACATTCGTCATGCTATTTGGCTCGTTCTCATTAATTTTAACAATTGTTGGCGAATTTTTAAGATATGGCCAAGGGAAATGTATTGATAAATTTGCAGAATGTGCATATACATGCAAATTTTCGTCCCAACATCTACGGTCCATAATAAGGCCGGATTCAATTGTACAGCAAAAATTATCGTATTCAAGAACCGCCGTAACAAACCCGTTAGCACGTGCATGCGCATATTTTACCTTACCTTTGCCAAACGCATGGCGCAGTAAAATTGTATCGTGCGACGCAAGCCCAAGCAATGTTCCGTATGCAAGTGAAAGGCTCTCTTTTTCTTTGCCAATTTGGGCAATTCTTGCATTATGTATATCTTGCATACCCGCATCTAAAACTTCTTTTGGAAGATCTGTTCCTGCGTATAAATCAAAAATGTTTTCAGTAAAATCAAAAGATCCCGCAAAATCGTGCACCCTAACGTACTCAATGTCTTTAAGTGCTTTAATTTTCTCAAGTGCATACTCGTATGCAGGGTCATACCTTTTCATATAACCAACTAACAATACAATATTGTTTTCTTTGGCAATTTTAATTATTTCGTCTGCTTGTGTTAAATTTTGTGCAAGCGGTTTTTCAACAAGCAAATGTTTTTTAGCTTTAGCAGCTTTTACACCTGCCTCATAGTGGTCTCTAGTGCAAATAACAACAGCATCAAGGTCAGGGTCTTTTAGCATTTCGTCCATGTCTGTATAGCGGTGTTGCTCGGCAACGCCATATTTAACGCCCACTTTATTTACAACGTTTTTTGAAAGGTCACAAAGAGAATAAATTTCAAACCTATCCATTTCATGTAAATAATTTAAATGCATCATTTGAGCTATTTGCCCACAGCCTATTACTCCAATTTTTAAAACTTTATCCATTTTATTTCTCCTATTTATAGTTTAACTACTACTTTTACTGCTTTGCCTTCTCTTAGCAATTCTAAGCCTTTTTCTACTTCGTCAAGAGGTATAACGTGTGTAACAAGTTCTCCAATTTCAACCTCGTTTTGCTCTAAAACTTTAACAGCTTCAGGGAAAGTTGCATTTGCAAGCCATGTTCCCAACACTTCAATCTCTTTTGTTGTTATTTCACTTTGTGCAATTTCTGTTTTTGATGTTTTATTAACACCAAAGCAAACAACGCTTCCGCCTTTTCTAACTGCATTTATTGCAGGTAGTATTTGAGATCCTGTCATATCAAAAGCAAAATCTACACCTATTTGCGTTTCGCTGTTTATTATAGAAAGCACATCTTGTTTAATTGGGTTAAGCACTTTACCTATGTTCAATTTATTTGCAAAGTCAAAACGGAAACTTGAAGTTTCATATATATACACATTTGCACCGCTGGCTTTAGCTAACATAGCCATCATTAAGCCTATTGGCCCTGCCCCTATAATAAGCACGCTGTCTGCCGGTTTAATGTTAACTTTTTTAAGCCCGTTAATTGCACATGCAAGAGGTTCGGCACAGGCCGCAAGCTCAACCGGTACAGATTTGTCTATAACAAAAGCTGTTTTTCCGTTTACAACACAATATTGTGCAAAAGCTCCGTCAAAATCTATGCCAAGAGGCTCAATATGCATGCATTGGTTTGGCAAGTTTTTGCGGCAATAAACACAAGTTCCGCAAAAATTATTTGGGTTAACCACAACCCTGTCTCCTATACTTAAATGCTTAACATCATCTCCAACTTTTTCAACTGTACCAACAAGTTCATGCCCTAATATTGTGTTTGGTGTTGCAGGGTAACCCGCCGGCACAGATGTCATATGTACATCTGTACCACATATACTTACTGCATCAACTTTAATTAAAATTTGGTCCGGTGCTTTAATTTTTGGAACATCAACTTCTTTAAACCCAACTACGCCTTCTTTTTCAAAAACAAATGCTTTCATTGTACTCATATTCAATCTCCTATTTATTAAAAGCCTGCTCCTGCAATTAATATTACATTGCAATACTTAGAGCATTCTCCCGTTCTTATAATCGTGTAGGCATCACTTAACATTTCTTTTAGCTTTTCATGTGTTACCTGAGAATTTGCAGCATATCCTAAAATTTCTTTCAGCTTTTGCAGCTCTTCAACATTTTCTTTTTCCATTTCTTTTGCATATACATAAGACTCAATAACAAGCTCTTTTGATAAAACATTTAAAACCTCTTCAAAAGAAGGTGAGCCTAATGTTAATGATAAATCTATTACATTTACATCTTTAGGTAAAGGCAGGCCTGCATCTGCTATAACAATTGACTGAGTATGGCCTACACCTGCAACCGCTGCCGCAACATGTGGGTTAATTATTCCTGAACTCTTCAAAAAAACATCCTCTCTCTTTTAGCTCTAAATATAATTTATTTTATGAGCTGTCTCTTATTATAAGGCGTGGCTGAATGCGAAAAATATTCTGTTCAAACACACTACCGTTAATTATTTGAATAAGTACAGATGCTGCCTTTTCGCCCATTTCATATATAGGTTGCTGCACTGTTGTAAGTGCAGATTCCAGCGCTGTGCATATCTGAATATTATCAAAACCTACTACCGCAACGTCCTTTGGTATTGATTTTTTCATTTCACGTATTGCCTTCATTGCACCTATTGCCATTATATCGCTGCCAAGAAGTATAGCGGTAACTTGCGGATTTTTAATTAAAATTTGCTTTGTTAGCTCATACCCACTTTCAAGTGTAAAACTACCAAACAGTGTTAAATCTTTGCTATATGGTAATGCGTACTGTTTAAGTGCGTCAAAATACCCATTAAAGCGGTGTTTTGCAGTTGAAACAATATCTCCGCCTGATATGTATGCTATTTTGCTATGTCCACGTTTAATAAGGTGCTCTGTTGCACTATATACAGCAAACGTGTTATCTGTATAAACAGCTGCCGCATAATCTATTCCCTGCAGTTCTCTGTCAAGCAAAACACAAGGCATGTTATATTTTTTTAACCTATTATGCACTTTACCTGCAACCTTACCTGCAGAGGTTAATATTACACCGTCTACTCTTTTAGTTATAAACTGTTCAATAGAAGCTTCCTCTTTTTCAATGGAATTATCTGTGTTACAAAGAAAAACCGTATATCCGTTTTTATAAGCACATTCTTCCACAGCTTTTACAAGTTCCGGAAAAAACGGATTTGTTATGTCCGGTATTACAAGCCCTAATGTTTTTGATTTAGATGTAGAAATACCTCTTGCCAATAAATTTGGGTTATATTCAGTTTCTTCTATAATCCTCTGTACACGCTCTCTTGTTTCTTGCCCAACGCCTTGAGGGTTGTTATTTATAACCCTGGAAACAGTAGCCTTGGAAACATTAGCCATGCGTGCAATATCTTCCATGTTCACACTCATACGTAATTTCACCTTTACATTGTATTTACATTTTATTTGGATACTTGCACAAAGTAACCCGTTTCCTAAACTGGTTGCTTAGATTATAATTGATAAACATCGTTTCGTAAACCAAACAATTCCACAAAAAAAAATATCAATTGTTGTTGCATTTCACAACTTTTTCACAATTAATTTTTATGCATCATTATTGTATAAAAATTAATTGCATTTATATTTTCCAAATTGTATCTTCTTATTTTCTTTTACAATCAACTGTCTATCGTTGTTTTTTAGGCATTATTTAATTTATGCTTTTTGCTTGCTTTAAATTTTATACATACCTATTAAATAAAAATTAAATGTTTATTAGTTTATATTTTTACATTATTTTACTTAAATAAATTATTTATTAATTGTTTTGTAAATGTTTTAAAGTTGTTTTACTGTTATTGTCTGCATAAATAAACATTTGCTTTAAAATTTGTTGCTTTATTTAGCAAGTTACCTATTACTACTTTACAAAACATACAAATTGCACTTTAAAAACGCAAAAAAAAAGTGTACAATATAATTTAGGTAGTATAAACGGTAGTTGGAATGAGCAGATTTTAAACAACTTTTTGCTTTGCAAAAAGGAAAAACGAAACACTCCTTAATAAAATGTGAATTATAACGGCACCGCAGTGCAAAAAACAGCAAAAATCTGCCTGCTAAACACTATTATATACGCTATTTAGTGTTATATTTGCAAACTAAAATAATTGCATATAGGAGAAAAGCCATGAACATACGACAAGAAGAGCAACTTGATTATTCTGCAGTAAATGAAGTAGTGAAGTCTGCTTTTAAAAACGCCGAACACAGCGACGGGAGCGAGCATGTATTAGTATCAAATTTAAGAAAAAGCAATTCGTTTATAAAAGAGCTTTCACTAGTTGCAACAGAAAACGATGAAATTGTTGGCCATATAATGTTTACAAAGGCAAAAATTAACAAAAAAAGCGTATTAGCACTTGCGCCGCTTAGTGTCTCGCCACATTTTCAAAACAAAGGCATAGGCATGGCATTAATTAAGCAAGGGCAAAAAATAGCAAAAGAAATGGGTTATGACTTAATTGTTGTTCTCGGAAGTGAAAAATACTACCCAAAAGCCGGTTATAAACCTGCAAGCCTGTATGGAATTAAAGCACCGTTTGATGTGCCTTGTGAGAATTTTATGGCTATATGTTTAGGAGATGAGAGCCAAGTTGAGAGCGGCACAGTAGTATATG
>CAYJDK010000041.1:1248-2963 GCA_964368905.1 uncultured Bacteroides sp. | reverse complement strand
AACAACATTTAATTTTAAAGCTATAATACATGGTGCAAACAGTGGTGGTGCATTTGTTGCAGTACCAATTGACATAAAAAAAGCATATGGCAAAGGCAGGCTAAAAGTTAACGCCACATTTAATGGCGAGCCATACACGGGCAGCATAGTAAATATGGGATTTAAAAACGACGATGGTTCTGTTTGCTATATATTGGGTATATTAAAATCTATACGAAAAAAAATTGGTAAAGACATTGGTGATGAAGTAGATGTTTATGTTGAAATAATTGCTTAAAACATTGCAAAAAAAAGTTTAGCCAACTTATTATTTAACATTTAAAGCTTTTATTTTAAGCTGCTTTGGTAAATATAAACTCACCGGCTTGCGCACAAATTTATAAAAGATACGTATAACTTTTTTACAATTAAAACAACTGCTATTTAAAGCTTAAACACAATATAATAAAAAGGAGATTAAAATGACATTACAAGAAAATATAAACGATTTTAAGAAATTTCAGCAAAAGTTAAATGCATACAACCACGCAATTGGCATGTTGCATTATGACTCCGAAACAAGCATGCCAAAAGGAGCATCTGCAAATTTAGGCGAAACCCTTGCAATATTGGGAGAAGAAACGTACAAATTTCAAACGTCAAAAGAGCTTGAAGATATTTTAAATGTTTTAAAAGATAATAAAGAGCAACTTGATAAACAAACAAAAAGGGAATTTGAAGAAATATTAAAAGATAAAGAGCGGATTGAAAAAATACCTATAAATGAATATGTAGAATATCAAGTTGTTTTAAACGATGCACAACAAGCGTGGCAAAAAGCAAAGTCTGATAGTAATTATGAAATTTACAAACCTCATTTAAGTAAAATAATTGATTTTCAAAAAAAGTTTGCAAAATATGTTAAACCGCAAGAAGAAAACATTTACAACACCATGTTAGATGACTATGAAAAAGGGCTTACTGTAGATATTTTAGATAATTATTTTTCTAAACTTCGCACAGATTTAGTACCGCTTATACACAAAATAGGAAAAGTTAGCCCAAACAATTATAAATTTATGCATCTTAAATACCCTATTGAAATTCAGCGCAAATTGTCTGCTTATTTAATGGATGTGCTGACAATAGATAAAAACCACTGTGTTATTGGTGAGGTAGAACATCCGTTTTGTATTAATTTTGGCAAAACCGATGTTCGTGTTACTACAAATTACCATGAAGATAATTTTATAAGCAGTTTTTATAGCGTTATACATGAATGTGGCCATGCCTTGTATGAGCTAAACATGGGCGACGAGTTAAAACATTCTGTGCTTGCAACAGGCACAAGCATGGGTATACATGAATCTCAATCTCGCTTTTGGGAAAACATTGTAGGCCGTTCACAAGAATTTTGCAACCTCGTATTTCCAAAAATCAAAGAACTTTTTCAAGAGCAATTTAAAAATGTATCACCACAAGATTTTTATAAAGCAGTAAATACAGTTACACCAAGTTTAATTAGAATTGAGGCAGACGAGTTAACGTATTCTATGCATATAATGATACGTTACGAAATTGAAAAAGCTATATTTACAAAAAATATATCTGTTGACGACTTGCCTGCAATGTGGAACAAACTTTATAAAGATTACTTGGGTGTTGATGTAAAAAACGATGCACAAGGTATATTACAAGATGTTCATTGGTCTTGCGGAATGTTTGGTTACTTCCCA
>CAYJDK010000041.1:0-1238 GCA_964368905.1 uncultured Bacteroides sp. | reverse complement strand
CTGAATATTTAAAAAAAGAAGTTGATATAACCGATGCTATAAAAACAAACAACCTTAAACCTGTAGTTGCGTGGTTAACACAGCACATTTACAAACACGGTACTATGCTAACGCCACTTGAAGTTATTATAAATTGCTGCAAAACTGAATTTGACCCCGACTACTATATTAAGTATTTAACCGATAAATACACAAAAATTTATGAGTTATAGTGTTGTTGTTTTAAAAATGAGTTTATAGTATTTATTTTAGTAATACAAAAAGCATAAAAAAGCTGTTTATTATAAGTATAAAGCAACTAACACTTATAATAAACAGCTTTTATTTTTTTATATTCACTTAAAAAAACTAAATCAATATCTGCTTAACAAGTCAAATTTTTCACATATTTTAATAAAGCCATTTTACTTCTATTTTCTCTACAAGAGACAATTCATCCGATAGTATATAGTATAAAGATAAGACTGCAAAAACAACAGCGCACATCACATACCAAAAAGTAATGCAATACAAATATAAACAAGTGAAATTATTAAAACGAGTGGCCCAAAAGTTAATAGCCCGGCTATTAGCATGGCAGTATAATCGCCTTTTTCAAGCTCTATTTTATCATAATGCTCGTTTAGTTCTTTTTTGCTTTTATTTTTTGGCAATAACTTTTTATACTTTTCAAAAAGTTTCATTCAAAATCACCTACTTTTTATTTACCAACGGGTAATGGCATGCCACAAATTGTCCCGGTAAACACTCGTAAAACAAAGGTACTTCCATTTCGCATTTTTCTTTTGCGTATTTGCACCTTGTTCTAAATTTGCACCCCGATGGCGGATTTATAGGGCTTGGAATATCACCGCTTATTATTTGCAGTTCCTTGTTTGCCTCTTCCTGTGTTGTTGGAATTGCGTCTAAAAGTGCACGTGTATATGGGTGCAGCGGGTTGTCAAACATCGTTTCGCTCTCGCCTAGCTCAATAATGTTGCCAAGGTACATTACGGCTATTCTGTCAGAAATAAACTTAACCGCACTTAAGTCATGCGAAATAAAAAGATATGTTAAATTATCTTTTTCTTTTAAATCCATAAGCAAGTTAATAATTTGTGATTGAATAGATACATCTAGCGCAGAAACGGCTTCATCGCACACAACAAATTTAGGGCTTAAAGCAAGCGCCCTTGCTATGCCAATGCGTGGGCGGTGCCCACCGGAAAATTGGTGCGGATACCTATGTATCATATATT
>CAYJDK010000040.1:11841-12615 GCA_964368905.1 uncultured Bacteroides sp. | reverse complement strand
AGGGGGCAACATTATGCAAGCCAATATAAAAGACGTGGCAAAATTGGCGGGTGTATCTTCAAGTACTGTTTCAAGGGTGTTGGCAGGTAAAATTAAAGTTAGCAACGAAACAAGCAAAAAAGTATTTGAAAGTGTTAAACAATTAAATTATACACCTAATATTATGGCTCAAAGTTTAAAAATGGGCCGTTCTAATACTGTTGCCCTTTTAGTTCCAAGCATTAAAAACCATATTTTTCCTGAAATAGCACGAGGTGTAGAAGATGTTGCTAGAAAAAACGGAATAACACTTGTACTTTGCAATTCAGATGAAGACATAAGCGTTGAAACAAAGTATATAGAAAATTTAAAAAAACGTTGTATAGATGGGTTTATAGTAAGTTCCATGATGCCGAATTCAAACCATATTAGAAAGCTTGCTAAAGAAGGATATCCTCTTGTATTAACACTTAGGCATTATAATGACGGTATTGATACAATTGCAATAGATAATAAAAAAGCAGCATTTGATGTAGTTGAATATTTAATAAAAATGGGGCACAAAAAAATAGCACTTGTGCTTGGCAGAAGTGAGCTTAATATTTACAAGCACAGGTACGAGGGTTATTTAGAGGCACTTAAGAAACACAACATACCCGTTGACGAAGAATTTATTATTAGAGAAAAAGCTGGCAATGATAATAATTATTTTTTAGTGCGCAATATGTTAGAACGCGGCAAAGTACCTGATGCCATTTTTGCAACGAGTGACCCAAAAGCAATTGTTGTTATGCG
>CAYJDK010000040.1:11338-11794 GCA_964368905.1 uncultured Bacteroides sp. | reverse complement strand
CTAATGATATTTCGGTAATGGGCTTTGACAATATTGAAATAAGTTCTGTTATAGAACCACCATTATCTACTGTTTCGCAACCTCTTTATAAAATAGGCTCTATTGCTATGGAAAAACTAATAGACCAAATAAACGCAAAAGAGGCAAAAGAAACTTACTACCCAAGGCTAGACGTTATAGACACAGAATTAATAATTAGAAACTCAACAAAGTAGGGTGTTAAATGAACAGAATAGGCATAAATTTATGGAACTGGGAAAATAATTTTGATAAAAACCATTATGCTTTAATTGAAAAAGTGGCAAAACTTGGTTTTTCTGCAATAGAAATAGGCGTTAATACGTTTGATTTTGATGCTAAACATATAAAAAAATTATTAACAGAAAATAATTTGCAGCCAAGTGTTTGTGCTACCTTATCAAAGGGAAGAGATATATCTAACTTTGATGAGAGCAT
>CAYJDK010000040.1:1046-11328 GCA_964368905.1 uncultured Bacteroides sp. | reverse complement strand
AAAAAGCACATTAGAATATTTGAAACACTGCTGTGAATTTGCAAATGATATTGGTGCAAGCGTGTTATGCGGCCCACTATATGCGGGCGGTGGAAAAGCACATTTTCTTAGCGATGATGACAGAAAACGCGAATGGGAATATGCAGTTAACGGTTTAAAAGAGCTTGCAAAAACAGCAAATGATTTTGGTGTAAAATTAGCGGTAGAGCCGTTGCAAAGATATAGAACAAGTGTTGTTAACACTGTTAGCCAAGTAATAAAAATGTGTGATGACATTGATTGTGATAATGTTGGTATTCATTTTGATACATACCATGCAAACATTGAAGAGACAGATGTGGTAAGTGCATTAGAGCAGGCACTTAAATATGGCAAACTTATGCATTTCCATGCAAGCGCAAACAACAGAGGCCCGGCAGGAGTTGGACATTTGCCATGGAAAGAACTGTTCATACTTTTAAAAACATTTGAATATAAGGGCCAAATTAATCAGGAAATGTTTAAACCGGGTGGGCTTGATGCATCATGGATACATTGTGAAGACAGAGATGCAATGGCAAGCATTGGCTTAAACAACATTAAAGCTTATTTGGCATAATTATTTAGTTAAATACAAAATAATTTTTGTTTAATATAATTTTGGAGGGTAAAATGAAAAACAAAATTGGAGCTGTTACACAGCCCGGCAAAGTGGAGTTTTATGAAAAAGAACTGCCTTTAATTAATGAAGATGAAGTATTAATTAAAGTTGTTGCAAGTGCAATATGTGGCAGTGATATTCATATTTATAAAGGCAAACATCCATCGGTAAATTTGCCTGCTACTATTGGGCACGAGTTTAGTGGTATTATTGAACAAGTGGGAAATAAAAGCAAATTTAATATAGGCGATAGAGTTACTCTTGAACCGTGTATTATTTGTAATGAATGTGAAGAATGTAGGCATGGTAATTACAGTTTTTGTGAAAATATTAGTTTTACATACCGCATAGGTAACGGAAGCATGGCTAATTATGTAATTGCAAAAACAGCGCATGTTTTTAAGCTACCTGATGATTTGTCTTTTGAAGAAGGTTGTTTAATAGAGCCTATGTCTGTTGCGATGCACGCTGTGCGTAGGGCAGATGTTAAAATTGGCGACAGTGTTGCCGTTATAGGTTGCGGTGCAATTGGGCTTTTAGTAATTGCAATAAGCAAACTTTGCGGTGCAAGCGAAATAATTGCAACAGATTTTTCTTTAGAAAAATTAAAATTGGCAAAAGAATTTGGTGCAACGCATACAGTTTTAGGGCCAAATGAAGTGTTAAAAGATAAAGTTGATGAAATTACATGTGGAAAAGGACTAGACAAAAGCTTTGAATGTGTAGGAAAACAAGAAACATTTATGCAAGCAGTTACAAGTATTAGAAAAAATGGACTTGCAACAATTATAGGTATTTTTGAAGATAATAAAATTTCAATGCCGGCAACAGAACTTGTAACAAGAGAAATTAAAATACAAGGTGCACAAAGTTATTGTTGGGATTTTCCAATTTCTATAAAAATGAGTAAAGACGTTGATTTGAAAAAGTTAATTACTCACGAATTTAAATTAGACGATTTACAAAAAGCACTTGATACAGCAATAGACCCTAAAAGTAACTCAATTAAAGTAATAATTAAACCGTAAAGAAAGGGCATAATGATATTTTACATTATGTAGTATGTATTTAAAATGAAAAAGACAGCAATAATAACCGGTGCAAGCCGTGGCATAGGCCTTGAAACAGCAAAACAACTTGGTACAAATGGCTATAACGTTGTAATTGTGGCTTCAAGACCTGTTGAAAATTATGCTGAAAGCTTAAAAGAGCTTGAAAAAGATAATATTGAGTATTTATATGTACAAGCTGATATTTCAAAACAAGAAGACAGAGAAAAAATTGTGCGCGAAGCAGTTGAAAAGTATAAAGAAATTCATGTGCTTGTTAATAATGCCGGCGTAGCACCAAAAGTTAGAAACGACCTTTTAGAAATGACAGAAGATAGTTTTGACTATGTTGCAGGAATTAACATAAAAGGTACTTTGTTTTTAACTCAACTTGTTGCAAAACAAATGATAAGCCAGCCAATTACAGGCAAAAAAAGAGGAGACATTATTAATGTATCGTCTTGTTCAGCGGTTGTAAGCTCTGTAAACCGTGGGGAGTATTGTATATCTAAAGCATCTATTTCTATGATGACAACTCTATTTGCTGACAGATTAGCACAAGAGCAAATTTACGTTAACGAAGTAAGGCCCGGAGTAATTAAAACAGATATGACAAGTGCTGTTAACAGTAAATATGATAAATTAATAGAAGATGGTATTTTCCCAATTGCAAGATGGGGAACACCACTTGACGTTGCAAATGCAATTAAAAGTTTATGCTCTGATAATTTCCTTTATACAACCGGCAATTATATTGATATTGATGGTGGATTTCACATTAAAAAGTTGTAAATTAGTTTTTTGCTATATTAATTTGCAATTTAAACAAAAACATAAATGTATATTATTAACAGCCCATTTTTTGGTAAGTACTTTAAATTTAAAGCATACCTTTTAGTGGGTTGTTTTAAATAATTTTCATTTTGCAAATAATAATGGATAAAATTTTTATTATAATATTTAATTTTGCTAATATTTAAAGCTGTAATTATTTGCAGACATAAACATTTTAATTTGAAACAATTATAAGGAGTGCTCGAGATATGTCAAAACATGAAAAATTTAATTTTAAATCTTTAGAAGAATTGCAAAAAAAAGCAAAAGAATTAAATGTGGAAATTGGTTTTGAGAATGAGATAAATGTGTTGAAAAAACCTGTGAAAATAGGAAATAAAACAGCGCCAAATGCAATAGCAATTTTACCTATGGAGGGTTGCGATTCTGAAAAAGACGGCAGCCCAAGTGAGCTTGTTAAAAGAAGATATATGAGATTTTTGTCAGGTGGCGCCGGCCTTGTATGGTGGGAAGCTTGCGCAGTTGTGCATGAGGGTAAGGCTAACCCGCTACAAATGATGTTAACAGATGAAAATTTGCAAAAATTTAAAGAATTAGTTGAAGAAGTTAATGCAGTTGCAAAAAAAGAAAATGGAGAAAACAATAAGCCCATTAATATATTGCAGCTTACACATTCAGGTAGATATTCTAGGCCAAACACAGAAAAAGGCGAGCCGATAATTATACAAAATGACCCTATACTTGACCCACGTGTTGGTGTAAGTGATGAAAGTGCAATTGCAACAGACGAGTATCTTGACTCATTGCCTGAAAAATATGCAAAAAGTGCACTACTTGCAAAAAAAGCAGGTTTCGATGGTGTAGACATAAAATGTTGCCATAGATATTTATTAAGTGAACTGCTTGCAGGACACACAAGAAAAGGTAAATACGGTGGTAGTTTTGAAAACAGAACAAGGTTGATTGTTGAAATAATAAGGCAAGTGCGCAAATGTGTTGGTAATGATTTTATTGTTGCATCAAGGTTTAATGTATATGATGCACACCCGTACCCATATGGTTTTGGTGCGGATAAAAATGATATGTGGAAGTTTGATGAAACAGAACCTATGGCCTTTGTAAAATTGTTATGTGATGAGGGCGTAGATTTATTATCTAATTCCGCAGGCAATCCTTATTATATTTATCCTCAAGTAACAAGGCCGTTTGACGTATCTAGCGAGGGCATACCTGTGCCTGATGAAAACCAGATAGAAAGCGTTAAAAGGTTGTTTGATTTTACAAAAGCAGTGCAAAAGGCAGCCGGTAACGTGCCTGTAATTGGAAATGGTTATACATGGTTGCGTCAATTTGCACCAAATGCAGGTGAGTACAACGTTAAAAATGGGCATTGCAAATTAATGGGGTTTGGGCGCTCTGGGTTTGCTTACCCAAATGCGCCTAAAGACATTATTAACAACAATGGAATGGACGCAAACAAGTGTTGCATTGCATGTTCAAAATGCACACAAATTATGCGTGACCATGGTAAAACAGGGTGTGTTATTAAAGATAGCGAAATTTACATGCCACTTTTTAAACAAGCAAGAGAAAATGCAACAAAACATAAATAAGAGGGATATTGATATTGCTATACATTGTTAAATATAAAGTAGTTAAAAAAACGTAACGCATAATTAAGTGCAAATTAAATAAGAGATGTTGACAAACAAAAACTTTGCCAATATTTTTTTATAAATGCAGATTGTTAAAACCTCTAAATAATTTAATACTAATAATATATTGTAAGCGCTTATAATGAAACGGAGAAAAAAATGCAAGAACAAATTTTAAAAGTTGGCGGATATAATGTTAAGGTATATACATATAATACAATTGTTGTTGGCACAGGTGCCGCAGGTTATAATGCCGCAAACCGCCTTTTTGAGGAAGGCGAACAAAATATTGCAATAGTAACAGAAAATATTTTATGTGGTACAAGTAGAAATACCGGTAGCGACAAACAAACATATTATAAACTAACACTATGCGGTGATGTGCCGGATAGTGTTAGCGAAATGGCACAAACATTGTTTGAGGGCGGATGTGTAGATGGAGACATTGCACTTTGTGAGGCGGCTATTTCTGCACAAAGCTTTTTTAACCTTGTGCAACTTGGTGTACCGTTCCCAAAAAACAGGTATGGAGAGTATGTTGGTTATAAAACAGACCATGACCCTAGAACACGCGCAACGAGTGTTGGGCCATATACAAGTAAATTTATGACACAACAACTTGAAAAATCTGTAAATAGTAAAAACATAAAAATTTTTAATAAGTTGCAAGTTGTAAAAATCTTAGCAAAAGATAATAAGGCATACGGTTTAATATGCCTTGATATTGATAGCAGCTGTAGTGAAGAAAATAAATTTGTGTGTTTTAATTGCAACAATATTGTGTATGCAACGGGCGGACCTGCAGGAATTTATTCACAAAGTGTGTACCCGTTTGGGCATTACGGTGCAAGCGGCCTTGCGTTTGAAATAGGTGTTTTAGGTAAAAATTTAACAGAATGGCAATATGGGCTTTCTTCTGTTAATCCTCGTTGGAATGTTAGCGGTACTTTTATGCAAGTGTTGCCACGTTTTGTGTCAACAGATGAAAACGGTAATGATGAGCGTGAATTTTTATGTGATTTTTTTGAAGATAAGAATGAAATGCATACTCATATATTTATGAAAGGGTATCAATGGCCTTTTGACATAAGAAAAATAGATAACGGAAGCTCTATTATTGACATTTTAGTTTTTATTGAATGTAAAAAAGGTAGGCGTGTATTTTTAGATTTTTGTAAAAACTCTGGCGATAGCGATATTGACTTTAATAAATTATCACAAGAGGCAAGAGTATATTTAGAAAATGCTAAAGCATGTTTTGGCACACCTATTGAAAGGCTGGCACACATGAACATGCCTGCAATAGATTTTTATAAAGACAAAGGCGTAGATTTAAACAAAGAAATGCTAGAAATTGCGCTTTGTGCACAGCATAATAACGGTGGGTTATCAATAGACAAATGGTGGCAAACTAATGTAGATAACTTTTTTGCTGTTGGAGAAGTAGCCGCAAGCCATGGGGTATATAGGCCGGGTGGCAGTGCACTTAATGCAGGGCAAGTTGGTAGTACAAGGGCGGCACAATACATTGCAAATTGTGAAAATAAAGATATAATGGATTTTGATGTATTTTTGCAAAATGCAAAAGAAGACGTTGAAAATATAATTGATTTGGCATTAAATGTAAAAACAAATGAAAAAGGAAATGTTAAAAATTTATTAGATACGTATACAAAAAAAATGAGTAGCGTTGCCGCGGCAATAAGGAACAAAGACGAAATTGAAACATCAATAGTTGAAGTAAAACAGTTGTTGTTGCAATTTAACAATGTTGTAAAAGCTGCTACACAACAAGAACTAAGCATGGCATATAGGCTAAGAGACATATTAATTAGCCAGTACGTTTATATGTGTAGCATGGTTAACTTTGTGCAGTACGGTGCAAAGAGCCGTGGAAGTGCGCTTTATACAGACCCAAGCGGCAATAAAGCATATGAGACATTGCCTGAAATCTTCCGCTTTAGCAGCGATGATGGAAAGCACAGCGAAGTTATACAAGAAGTGCAGTTTAAAAATGACATTACATGCGATTATAATTGGCGAGCTATTCGTGAGATTCCAAACGAGGACAATTTTTTTGAAAATGTTTGGCGCAAATTTAGAGAAAATAAAAATGTTTTTTAATTTGCATAATTTGTTATTAATATAATAATTAGCATAAGTGTAAAAAAGTAAACGCTTGAAATAAAGGCAAAGAGTTGTCGTTGTTTCAAGCGTTTTTTAATAATTAAAATTACAAATTATTGCAAAAAAAAATGATATATGATAAAATTACATTTAATTTATGTATGGATAAATTAATTAGAATGGGAGAATATAATGAGCAATAATTTGACACAAGATGAAGCTAGAAAAATATTTTTAAAGTATAATACAGAGCCTTTTCATATTTTACACAGCGAAACAGTGGGTAAAGTTATGGGGTATTTTGCTAAAGAGTATAACGAAGATGTAGAATATTGGAGTGTAATAGGAATATTACATGATGTTGACTTTGGAATGTACCCAAACGAGCATTGCAAAAAATGTTTTGAGCTGCTTAAAAATGAAAATGTGAGTGAAGAAATTATACGTTCTATTGCATCACATGGGTTTGGTATTTGTAGTGATATTGAACCTACACATCAAATGGAAAAAATTCTGTTTGCAGTTGATGAACTAACAGGTTTAATAGGTGCGGCAGCTTTGATGCGTCCATCAAAAAGTGTTAGTGATATGGAACTAAAAAGTTTGAAAAAGAAATTTAAAGATAAATCGTTTGCGGCAGGTTGTAGTAGGGATATTATTAGGCAAGGTGCAGAAAATTTGGGCTGGCCTATTGAAGATTTGTTAAGTAAAACACTGCAAGCAATGAAAGAAACAGAAAGTTAATAGCATCATTACAATTTTAAACTAAAAGCTATGCTTTCCATGTGTTAAATAATGGAGAGTATAGCTTTTTTATATATTAAAAAAAGCCAACAAATATTTGTAAATATCTGTTGGCTTTATGCTTAATAAAATAATTTAGTTTTATTATGGCAAAAGTGTAATTAACAATTCAATGGTTAAAGCAACAGAAATGCCAAGAAAAAAACCTGTTATGGCTCTTCTTTTATTGCTTGCTTTTACAATTTTGTTTTTTGTAAGAACAAAATCAATTGTTCCTGGTAAGACAAAAATAATAATTAAAAAAATAAAGTTAATGTTAATTATAATATTAAAAAAAAGCAGTGTAATAAAACAAACAGTTGCGCCTAATATAGCTGTAGAACAGCGCCAACATAAAATGAATTTTTTTCCGTTAATTGTTGGAGCAGAAGATGGGTTTTTGTTGCACAAAGGCCTTTCGTTAAACGTTTTCATAGGCTAACTACCTGAACAAGAGCCGCAAAAGAAAGATATTATTATAATAGCAAGTATAATTTGAATACCTATTGAAAGACCATATACAAGTAATGGCCACAAAATGTTGCCTGCAACAATACAAAGTATAGATAAAAAGTAATGAACAAACTCAAAACCAAAATAAGATCCGTCTTCTAAAATGATGAAGTTATATATTAAACTGCATATTAAACCGCTTACTATAAAACCCCACATGCCAATGTTTGCAGCAAAATTAATTAAAAAGTTTTTCCATCCTTCTTTTTCACCGTCTCCGAAAACCCATTCAATTAAAGGTTCTGAAAAGAATTCATGTAAAAAATATTGGCCAACAGTTGCCACGAGCAATGTTACTATAAAAAATGTTGCGGTAGACTCAAAAAAGCTATCTGAAGAACTATTGCTATAATTGCGTTTTGGTTGCCTGTTTGTAGTATTTTGTGTGTTATTTGTATATGTGTTTCTATATGTTTTTTTAACAGGTGCAACAGTAATGGGTGTTTTGCTTGCCGCTTGTGATATTTTTTTGTTCATATTATTTTCAATTTGACAAAATGGACAAGTTTTGCAATTTGAAGGATACATATGAACACGGTTTACACTGCATGTTTTTAACGAGGTTTGCAAATTTGCGAGTGCACTATGCCATTCAACGCAATTAGGCCTTGCTGATGGATTAGAATGACCATTAACAAAAGCCCTTATAAATAAAGTCCGTATATTTAAAGGTAACATCATAAAATCAGGCGCATAAATAGGGTGGGTTATACCAGGCTTTAGTGTATGAAAAGGGAAGTATCCGTTTTTAATATTATCTATTGGTTGTGGTGCAACAACAGATACTTGCGAGAATGAGAGCCTGTTCATGATGTCTTTGCCATTTACGGCGCATGCAAACGGGTGACATCCATTCATTAAAAGGGCAAATATATGTACAGCAAGAGCAAACAAATCTGTGTAAACAGTAAATGTTGGCAAAGGTGCATTAGAAAGCGTTGTGCCGTTTTTCATTTTTACTTGCACTTCTCTAGCAAGGTATTCAGGTAAACCAACTTCACAGCGGTAAAGTCTGTCTGAGCTTTTTTCTTTTATATGGTAAGAATCGGCATCTACAAGTGTAATTGTTGAGTCATTTGGGTCTACTTGAATATTATTGGGGTTTAAATCGCCACAAACTTGGCCTGCGTTATGTATAGCGTTTACTGCGGCACACAAATTTTTAGCTATTGTTATTTTTTCAGATAAAGTGCAACTGTACTTATCTGAGTAAATAACGTTTAATGGCTCGTTATTTTTAATAAACGGCATTACGTAGCCCATAAATTGGCCGTTAGAAGAAACAACGTCAATAGGCCATGTTACTTGCTCCATTGCTTGTTTAGAAAGAGGTGTAGAAATCATAGCAAGTAATTTTTTTCTTCTTGTTTCGGTTCTTTTTTGGTCTAAAAACACTTTTAAAACGTAGTTTGGCATACCGCTTAATTTATAAACAGTTCCCTCGCCACCTTTACCTAAAGCTGGCGTTATAGGTGTATAAATAGTGCCGTTAACTCCTGTATAAGTTGTCATAAACAAAAGCGTCCTTTCTTATTTTGGAAAGTTTAAAAAGCAACTTTATAAAAAACGGCAATAATTTGGCTACGCATAGTAAAATTATATGTTAATAAAAAACATATATTATGCCCAAAAATACTGTTGTGTTTTTTAAGGCTATTGTTATTATTAGTTTTTATACATTTATAACAAATGCTAATAAATATTGTTAAGTATAAAATTTTCATTAATAATATTAAAAGGCAAAAGCTCAAGTGCATATTTAAATAGTAAAACATAAGTTATCATTTTTAAGGTTTTACCACAAAAACAAACCATAAAAAATTTAATAGGGTTTAAATTTGTTATACCGGCACAAATACCAACAAAATCAAAAAGGGGTAGGGGAATATAAGAAAAAATAAATACGGTAAAATAAGAATTTTTTTTAAAAATTTTAAAAATTTTAACGTCTGTATTTATGTCTATAATTTCATTGCCGTTTTTGCCTAAAAAATAACCTATCATTTCCCCAAAAGCTGTGCCTAGCCCACCAATAAATATAACGGCAACAGGGTTTAAAAGTGTTGCGTACTGTAAAACAACAATAATACCGGGGGCAGGTAGTAATATGCTTGCTGTAGATGCAAAACAGGCAACAAAAACACCAAAATAACCTGTTATAGCATATTTTTCAATTTGATCTTTAAACAAAAAAGTTATTATAATAATAAAAAAAATTAAAAGCAAACTTGCTATACTTTGTATAAATTTAAATTTTTTACTGTTTAACATACAATCTCCGTTACTCAAAATATAAATGAAAAACACGTTGATAGTTATTACATTCAATAAAATAGTTTTTGTTATAAACACATAAATCGGTTAATACATCTTGTGTGGATTTAGTTAAATTTTTAAGCACACCTTGAACAGTGTTTGTGTTTGGCAACTTAAATACAATATCTTTTATGCCTTGATTAAGGCAGTGTTTTAAATAATTTTTATATTCTTGTTGAGTATGCATATACATGTTATGTAATTTATAATAATTATAATTTATTGTACACTTAGGCAAATTAGGTGAAATTAATTTGTGATCACGTAAAATTTCCTCGTCGCATAAATTAAAGTAATCGTACCTTTTTACACCACGCAGAGATATAGTTAAATTAAACGTTATGTCTAAATGGTAGTAAATATTTTCAATGCATACAATATTCCATGCGTGTAGGTTGTTTTGT
>CAYJDK010000040.1:0-1031 GCA_964368905.1 uncultured Bacteroides sp. | reverse complement strand
AACTCAACTGATTTTGAGAAGATTCGCCGTGTAGTACAATACTATTTATGCCAAGGCAATCAAATAAAAGTTTTGCAGCCTTAGAAATTCCCTCGCAAACACCTTTGCCAAAAAGTAAAGGCCCAACTATTTCAAAAGATGAATCTACAAAAGTGTCATCGTAAAAAATATTATTGCAAAAATAGTCGTTAATGTGTTTTTCTTTTTCGGCTTGAGTTAAAGTGTTTAAGTTTTTAATAATATCGTTGCATTTTTGTGCAACAGCTAAAAGTGTTGCATCTGTTTTATTTATGTTAAACCTGTACTTTGGGCTTATTGTTTTAATGTTTATTAAAGAAATTTGCTTAAATTCAAGTTGCTCAACAAAAAACAAACACGGGTTATCATGTACAAGCTTTTGAAAAATATCTTGTAATTGCGTGTCTGTTATATTATAAACTACAATATTGCTTGCATATGAAAAAATACCGTCAAGTATTTTGTCGTATGCAGCTTGTTGTGTTTTGTTTAGCAATGACCGATAATAATGAAAAGAACGGTTTGTTAAATTTTTAAAATATTGTATACCTTTATAATTTTTCATACTTTAAAAATATCTTCAAGTTTATCAAAAATAGACTTTTTGTCCTTGGTTTTTTCTGAACTAATTTCTTTTATCAATTCGTCTGATTCTTTTTTTGCATTAATATTATCAAGCTCTTGCTTATTATAACTATATTCTGTTTTACTTGTAATGCCGGTTTCAAACAAAACACTATTGTTAAGCTCTTTAGATATGTTTTCAAGTTGTGAAAGCGTTTTAGCCTTGGCCTTGTCAAATTCAGACGGCTTTTCAATCTCTTCGTCACTCTCAACAAATGGTGTAAATTCAAAATCATATAGAGGTATATCAATGCTGCTTTTTTTATCATCGTTTTCAATGGGTTGTTGCTCTATATTATCTTGCGTTTTTTTTTGGTTGTATAAATGAGGGTAAGCTTTTTTGTTCCACTCATGTTGCAATTCAGCCCAATTTGGCTCAAAATAAAATT
>CAYJDK010000039.1:8472-12727 GCA_964368905.1 uncultured Bacteroides sp. | reverse complement strand
GCAGCATTTATTACAAGTATTATTGTGTTTTTTGTGCTTCAAATAAGTGCCACACGCCAAATGGAACTTTATGTAAGGAGTGCCGGACAGGTTATGTCTGAAGTGTTTGATTCTTCTGATGTTAACTTTGAAAACCTTGATATATTACGCAAAGACAACTTACGTGTTACGTGGATAGACGCCGATGGCGCTATTTTGTACGACACAGCGGGCGCAACGGAAAACCACGCCGACAGGCCTGAATTTATACATGCAACCGAGTATGGGTACGGCGAGTCTCGCCGGCTTTCAGATACATTGAGCGAGGAAACATTTTATTATGCAAGTTTACTTGACGACGATAGCGTGCTAAGAATAAGCGCCACGGGCGAAAGTGTATGGTCGCATGTTTTTTCTGTTGCACCGTTTTTACTTTTATCTTTTGCCATTGTAGCATTAATTTCTACATTACTTGCCGGTGTATTAACAAAAAGAATAATGCGCCCAATAGAACTTATTAACATTAAAAACCCACTAGAAAACGATGTTTATGACGAATTTACGCCACTTTTAAGAAGAATAAACACCCAAAACAAAGAATTGCAACTAAAGCTTGAAGAAGTGCATAGCATGAGAAACGACCTTGCCGCAATTATGCAAACTATGACAGAGGGTTTAATTGTACTTAATAAAGACGGTATTATTATTAGTGTTAACGAAAGTGCTTTAAAAATTTTGGACCATGAACATGATAATGTATTGGGCGAGCCTCTTTTGGCTTTAAGGCGTGACGACGTTTTTGTACAGCTTGCAAATGCTTGTGAACTGCACAATAATATGCAAACAGAACTTATTATTAACGGCAGAATTTATAGGACTATGTTGTCTCAAGCACAAGAGGGCGGTAGTATATTAATGCTTGTAGATGAAACCGAAAAATGCGAGAATGAAAAAATAAGAAGAGAGTTTTCTGCTAACGTTTCACACGAGCTTAAAACTCCGTTACAATCAATATTAGGTTATGCAGAACTTTTAAATAACAACCTTGTTAACGACAAAGACAAACCTAATTTTTATAACAATATTTATAAAGAATGCCAGCGCCTTATAACTCTTGTTCAGGATATAATAGATTTATCGCGCCTTGATGAGAGCGGTGGTAAAATAGCAAAAGAAAGTGTTAATTTATTTGACGTTGCACAAATGGTAGTTAGTGAACTTGAAGAAAAAGCTGAAAAAAAACAAGTAAAGCTTATTTTGCAAGGCAAAAAAACAATTATAAGTGCAATGCCTGCACTTGTGCACGAAATGATTTATAACCTTGCAGACAATGCCGTTACATATAATAAAGAAGGCGGCAATGTTAAAATAAGTATTAACAAAACAAAAAACTGTGTAGAGCTTATTGTTGAAGATAACGGTATTGGTATACCCGCGGAAGATCAGGCAAGAGTTTTTGAGCGTTTTTATCGTGTTGACAAAAGCCATTCTCGCATAACGGGTGGAACAGGGCTTGGGTTATCTATTGTAAAACATGCTGCGGCTTCACACGGTGCAGATATTAGTTTGCAAAGCAAAGAGGGCGAGGGCACAACAATTAAAATAACTTTTCCAATAACTTAAATTAATTATTGCTTTTTATAAATTTTTGTGATATATTTAAAAAAAGATAATAATTGTTTCTGAGATTATGAGCGAAACGAATATGAATGTATTTATATGCATTTGTATTGTTTCGCTCTTTTTTGCGTTTTTTTATTTCATAACGCCCCGTGCCGCTTTTGGGGGTTTATATATTTTTTACTTTGCACAGCGGCAGAAGGAGTTTTGTATGATTTATGATGTTGCAATTATTGGGTGTGGTGTTGTTGGTGCCGCTGTTGCTTATAACCTTGCAAAATATAACATAAACGCTGTTATTATTGAGCAAGAAAACGATGTTGCAAACAAAACAACAAAGGCTAACAGTGCTATTTTACATGCAGGGTATGACCCTGAGCCAAACACCCAAATGGCACGCTTGAATGTTAATGGTGTTAAACTTGCACAGCAAATTTGCACCGCGCTTGATGTACCATACAGGCAAACAGGGTCTTTAGTTCTTGCGTTTAATGATGATGACATGGAACATATTAATAAACTTTATAAAAACGGCATTGCTAACGGTGTGCCCGATATTAAAATATTAAATGCCCAACAAGTGCAAAAGTTAGAACCAAACATAAGCGTGCGTGTTAAAGGCGCATTACATGCACCGAGTGCCGCTATTGTAAGCCCTTGGGAATATGCGCTTGCCATGGCACAAACTGCAGTAAAAAACGGTGTTAAGTTGCGGTTAAATACAAAAGTACTGTCTATAACATCAACTTGTGATAATGACAAAAACACTATGTACAACATTTTTACCAATAACGGGGAAATTAGCGCAAAATTTGTTGTTAATGCCGCCGGCGTTAACAGCGATGTAATAAACGACATGGTCTGTGAACATCAATTTGACATAGAAACATCAAAAGGTGAATATTACTTGCTTGATAAAATTGAAGGTGCAAGAGTTAACAGTATTGTATTTCAATGCCCAACAAAAGTTGGTAAAGGTGTTTTAGTTGCACCAACTGTACATGGTAACTTAATTGTTGGGCCAAATGCAGTCGATACACAAAAATCAGACGTTTCAACTTCTGCAAGTGGGCTTTTATTTGTTGCACAAACTGCAAAAAAAAGTGTTCCTAACATAGATTTTTCTGCTTCTATACGTAATTTTGCAGGTTTAAGGGCAGTTGCCAAAGGGCACAGCGATTTTATTATTTCTTTTGCTGCCAAGCACTTTTTAAACCTTGCAGGCATGAAGTCTCCCGGGCTTTCTGCCGCTGCGGCCATTGGCGAGCTTGCAGCTGAAATGCTATGTGAAGAGGGCTTAAATTGCAGTATTAACCCTAATTTTATTAACGAGCGTTCTCGCATTAAATTTAAAGAGTTGTCTTTGGAAGATAAAACAGCGTTAATTAATGCACAGCCTGAGTTTGGCAGGGTTATTTGCCGGTGCGAAACTGTTACTGAAGGCGAAATTTTGCAGGCAATTAACATGGAGATACCTCCGTGTTCAATTGACGGAGTTAAGCGTAGAGTTGGTGCGGGAATGGGAAGGTGCCAAGGTGGATTTTGCGGGCCACGTGTTGCTGAAATTCTTGCAAGAGAGCTAAACCTTGATATGACAGATATTTTACAAGATGCAAATGGCACTAATATTCTTACTTCTAGGACAAAAAATGTGCAAGAGATTGAAAAAGGCGGTGTGTAACAATGTATGATTTAATTGTTATTGGCGGTGGGCCGGCCGGGCTTGCTGCTGCAATATCTGCTTATGAGAGTGGATTAAAGCGTGTTTTAATTATAGAGCGTGACAAAGAGGCCGGCGGAATTTTAAACCAATGTATACATAATGGGTTTGGCTTGCATTATTTTAAGCAAGAGTTAACCGGCCCTGAGTATGCTGCAAGGTTTGTTGATATGTTACAAGCTACCGATGTTGAGCTTTTGCTTGATACTATGGTTTTACATTTAGGCGAAGAAGAAAACGGAGATAAAATTATACATGCCGTTAGCAAAAACGATGGGTACCGAATTTTAAAAAGTAAAACAGTTATACTTGCAATGGGGTGCAGAGAGCGAACAAGAGGCGCTATTTCTATACCGGGCACAAGGCCTGCCGGTGTTTTTACGGCAGGTACCGCACAGCGGTATGTTAACATGGAAGGTTACATGGTTGGCAAACGTGTTGTTATACTTGGTAGCGGTGATATTGGCCTTATTATGGCAAGGCGTATGTCTCTTGAAGGCGCAAAAGTTCTTGCTTGTATTGAGGTTATGCCGTATTCGGGCGGCCTTAACAGGAACATTGTACAGTGTTTAAATGATTATGACATACCTCTTTATTTATCACATACTATTACTGATATAAAGGGAGACACTAGGGTTACAAGTGTTACCGTTGCACAAGTTGATAGTGACAGAAAGCCTATTGCTTCTACTGAGTTTACAATTGATTGTGATACTGTTTTGTTGTCTGTTGGGCTTATACCTGAAAATGAACTTGCACAAAGTGCAGGAATTGAAATTGACACAAGGACTAAAGGTGCTGTTGTTTTTGAAGACATGCAAACGTCTATGCCCGGTGTTTTTGCTTGCGGCAATGCTTTACACGTGCACGACCTTGTGGATTTTGTTACCGAGGAAAGCCAGCTTGCGGGCCGCAGTGCGGCGGCGTACGCCGCCG
>CAYJDK010000039.1:1982-8462 GCA_964368905.1 uncultured Bacteroides sp. | reverse complement strand
TTACTGGGGCCCGACTTTGTGTTTTTTTTACCCGCTCAACCCCGGGTGGGGGGCGGCTGGGGGGGGGTTTCCGCCGCGGCGCCAGCGCCTTTGCACAGCAAAGGCGCTGGCAGTGCAAGCTTGCTTGCACTGCGGCCCGGGGACGGCGTAGGCTACACTGTGCCACAGCTAATTAAGCCTGTAAACATTGAAAAAAGCGTTAAAGTTTTCTTTAGGGTGCGCCGCATATACAAAAACGCTGTAATTAAAATAAAAAGCCAAGAAATTGAACTTGCATCTTATAAACGCGAACACATGGCACCGGGAGAAATGGAAAACGTTATATTACCAAAATCAATTTTAGCTAGGGCTTTTCCCGATGTACCCCTTGTTATAAGTGTTTTAGAAGAATAATAATTTAAAAATTGCTAAAAATTAATTTTAACATTGCAGTTATCATTAAAAGGAGTTACAATAATATGAAAGAGTTAATTTGCATAGTTTGCCCAAAAGGCTGCCACCTTAAAATAGAAGAGGAAAACAATTATGCTGTAACCGGTAACATGTGCCAAAGGGGTATTGCCTACGGTAAAGAAGAATGTACTGCACCAAAACGCTTAGTAACATCTACGGTTGCAGTAAGCGGGGGCATGTACCCACGTATAAGCGTAAAAACTAATGCGCAAGTTCCAAAAGAACTTGTATTTAAATGCGTTAAAAGCCTTGAAAATATAATTTTAAAAGCCCCATTAAAAATAGGCGATATAGCATTAGAAAACGTATGTTCAACAGGTGTTGATTTTATAATAACTCGCAATATGCAAGCACAATAACAGTTTATATATGGAGGATAACATGGCAAAATACATACTGTCACTTGACCAAGGTACAACAAGCTCACGTGCAATATTATTTGATAGTGAGCAAAATATAATAGCTTTGTCGCAAAAAGAGTTTACCCAAATTTATGCACACGAGGGCTGGGTAGAACACGACCCAATGGAAATTTGGTCTTCTCAATATGCTGTAATGATGGAAGTTGTGGCAAAAAGTGGCGTAAACGCTACCGATATAGCTGCAATAGGCATAACAAACCAACGTGAAACAACAATAGTATGGGACAAACAAACAGGCCGCCCTGTATATAACGCAATTGTATGGCAGTGCCGCCGCACAGCACCAATAGTAGACGAGCTTGTTAAAAACTCAATGGGCGAATATATACAAAAAACAACAGGCCTTGTGCCCGACGCATATTTTTCGGGCACAAAAATTAAATGGATACTTGATAACGTTGAAGGCGTGCGTGAACGTGCAGAAAAAGGCGAGATTTTGTTTGGCACGGTAGACACATGGTTGTTATGGAAACTTACTAACGGCGAAG
Organism: uncultured Bacteroides sp.; assembly: GCA_964368905.1. Taxonomy (GTDB): domain Bacteria; phylum Bacillota; class Clostridia; order Oscillospirales; family Ruminococcaceae; genus Ruthenibacterium. The sequence goes on along the minus strand of CAYJDK010000039.1, from coordinate 7,099 downwards.
TGCATATTACAGACAGAACAAACGCAAGCCGCACAATGATTTACGACATACATAACCTTAAATGGGACGAAAAAATGTTAAAAACACTTAACATTCCCGCTCAAATGTTGCCGTGTGTTCATTCGTCTAGCGAAATATACGGAACCACAAATATAAGCTTCGTAGACATACCGGTTGCAGGCATTGCAGGAGACCAACAAGCAGCACTGTTTGGGCAATGTTGCTTTACAAAAGGCGAGGCAAAAAACACATATGGCACAGGTTGTTTTTTACTTATGAACACAGGCAACACTGCATGTACAAGTAAAAACGGTTTAATTACAACAATAGCCGCAAGTGTTGGTAACGAAGTGCAATACGCACTAGAGGGTAGTGTGTTTGTAGGCGGTGCCGTTATTCAATGGATACGTGACGAGTTAGGGTTTATTATGGAAAGCCGAGACGCAGAATATTATGCCCAAAAAGTTGACAATACAGGCGGCGTTTATATAGTTCCTGCATTTACAGGTTTGGGCGCACCGCATTGGGATATGTATGCACGTGGTACAATAGTTGGCATAACGCGCGGCACTAAAAGAGAACACTTAATACGTGCCGCTCAAGAATCTATTGCATACCAAAGTTCAGATTTAGTTTTAGCAATGGAAAAAGACACAAACACAAAAATAACAGAACTTAAGGTAGACGGCGGAGCAAGCAGAGACGCATTTTTAATGCAATTCCAAAGTGATATTTTAAACAAAACAGTGCGCCGCCCTATGATAAGAGAAACAACTGCACTTGGCGCAGCTTATCTTGCCGGCCTTGCAACGGGCGTATGGAAAAATTTAGATGAGTTAAAAGCATTATGGACGCATGATGTTCAGTTTACACCTGAAATGGAGGACGAGACAAGAGTTTCATTGCAAAAAGGTTGGTCTAAAGCAATTTCTCGCAGCCTTGATTGGCTTGACCATTAAGTATATTAATTTAATATTTTAACAACATTTTAAATAAAACACACAAATATATTAAAAAAGCTTGCAGCATTTAAATTGCCGCAAGCTTTTTATTTTATTTAATTTTACCCAATAATGGCCAATAACGCATATTTTACTTAAACAAATTTGCCGCTCCTACTATGCCTGCCTTATTGCCCAATGTAGCCGTGCTAACTTGTGGTATTTTAATTCTTGAGCCCGCAAAAGAATACGTATTAACAAAATAATTAAGCTTATCTGTCAAATATTCTTTCTCGTTAGATATTCCGCCTGAAATAAGTATAACTTGTGGCCTAATAATATTAACAAGGTTTACAATACCTACTGCTAAAAATCTGGCGTAATCATCAACAATTTTTAATCCGGTTTCATCATTGGCACGTGCCGCCTTAAATGGTATTATACCGTTCATTTTATTGTCGTTTTCTTTATATAATTTAGCAAGCAAAGAATTTGGGTTTTCGTTTGCAGCTTTTATAGAATTCCTAACAAGTGCCGTTGCGCTCGCGTACATTTCAAGGCACCCTTTGCGCCCACAAGTACAACGCTCTCCACCTTGTACTATAACCATATGTCCGCCTTCTGCTCCACCCGGGCCGCCACCCTCAAATATTTTATTGTCTAAAACAAAGCCTGTGCCAACGCCCGTTCCAAGCGTAATTAATACAACACTGTCATGGTCTTTGGCTGCGCCTGCTACAAACTCGCCCATTGCAGCACAGTTTGCATCATTGCTAATTCTAACAGGCATATTTAGCATATCTTCAAGCTCTTTTTGCATTGGGATATCCTCAAAATCTAAAAAGTTGCCCGAATAAACTATCACGCCTTCATCTACATTAACTGTTCCGGGCGTTCCCATTCCAACGCCTTCACACTCGCTTAACTCAACACCGGCACTTTTGGCCGCTATATGTATAGTTTTAACTATGTCTTTTGCTATCAATTTCCACGTGCGCTGTGCCAATGTTGGCATAGAGTGCATTGCAACTATTTCATTTTCTCTGTTAACCACACCCACTTTTATGTTTGTGCCGCCAAGGTCTACGCCTATACGATATTTCTTTTTCATGTCATTTGCCATTATACATCGCACTCCTTTATATTAATGTTTTGTTAATTGCTTAAATTTATATGCTGCTTTTGTATGCATTTAATGCTTATTACATCATTTTCTTTTACAACTTGGCTAAATGCTCCTTGCTGCCCATTAACAAAAAGCTCAACAGGCTCGGTAACTTTATCAAAATCAATATCCGTATACTGTAAAAAATCCATTAACATGTATGCTTCGTTGTTTTCTTTGCGTGGTAAAACAAGTTTATTATCATTTAAAATAAACACGCACTCATTATTGTTTTTATTTATTGCGGTTGTGGTTTTTACAGCACTTTCTTTTCTTTCATCATCAATTTTAGTTGTTTCAACTTTTTCTTTATTTTTTTCATTTTGCTCTTTTTTATCTGTGCTGTAAGTTTGCTCAATTTGTGCCGCCTTTGCCAAAACCACAACAACAGCACCTGTTTTAACACTTTCTTCCGGTTGCATATGTATGCCGTTAACTGTTATTGCAGTAGCATGTGTTTTTTGCAAAAGTTCTTGTACTGTTAAGTGTGCGTCTTTACCCGCTACCGCCGGTATAAAATCAATTTTATCTCCGGCATTTATTATTAAAGAGGGCTGTGCAGGTTTGCCGTTAACTTTTAAAGTTGCCGGTGTGGCAGGCTCGCCTGCAAAAACTTTTCTAACACCATCAATTTCAACAACAAGGTTTTTACCGTTTTTTCCCAGTAAATCTTGGTACGTATATCCGTTCATCATTAAAATTTCAAGCGCCGTTAAACTGCCGCTTCTAAATAATTTTGCCGCCTCTGAATTTAGTGTAACGCGGTAGCTGTCACTTATAAGGCCAAGTGCCGCAGAAATAGCAATGCCTAACGGTGTTGTATACTCCGGTGTAATTATGTCAAACTCTTTAGAAAACGCGCTTACTTTAAAATGTCCGCCCGCAATTGCAACTCTCTTGTCGTCCATTTCAAGCGCCGTAGCAATTTTGTGGCATAACCCATTTAACTTACTACCACCACCTGCTAAAAAAACAGCAGATGGAACACCGTCGTTTACTTGCTTTATCCTCTGCGCTATTTCGCCTACAAGTGCGTTTGTGGCTTGCTTAATGCACTCTTCAATTTCTTTTGCTGTTATTGTTTGTTCAATTCCTAAAATATCTGTATAATCAACTGTTGCACTATCGTTTAATGCCGCTTTAATCCTCTCTGCAGTGTTATAATCAACAAGCAGTTTTTTCATTAGTGCTTCTGTAATTTCGTCTCCGGCAACTGTTGCCATTGTATAACCTATAACAGTGCCTTCACGGCAAATTGCTATGTCCGATGTGCCCGCCCCAATGTCTACAAGAGCTAAATTTAAAAGCCTTAACTCTGCTGGTATTGCCGCATTAAGTGCTGCAATGGGCTCAAGCGTTAGGCTTGCAACTTCAAGGCCCGCCTTGTTCATAACAGCATAAAGGCTTTCTATAACTTCGCTTGGTAAAAACGTTGCAACAATTGTTGTTTGTATGTTTGAACCCACATGCCCAAGCATACTGCGCATTGGGTACTTATCAATTAAAGACTGCGTGCTAGTGTACCCAACAAGATACATGCGCTGGTCTTTTTCTGTTTTTAGTGCACTTTCTGCATTGCTAACCGCAATTGCCTCAAGTTTACTAATGTTTTCGGCAGTTATTGTTTGAGGCGTCTCAAATTCAATTGTGCTTGTTCCTTTTTCTGTCCTAAGTGCGCGCCCGGCTGCCGCAACACATGCAGAACTCAAGCGCACATCAAGCTTTTCTTCAAGCTTTGCCGTAACGCTTTTCACAACGCTCGCTACCATGTCTATGTCTTCAATTTGTCCGTCCATCATAGTGCGTTTAGCGTGCGGCTGCGTTTCAACGGCTATTATTTGCACTTTAGAGTCTTGCACCTTGCCAACCATCCCAATTACATTACGTGTGCCTATATCAAGTGCATATGTTAATTTTTCGTTTTTAATTAAATTTTCACTACTCATTATTTAACACCTTTAAGCTTTATTTTATGTTTTTACGCTGTTTTTTAGCTGATTTTGTGTTTTATTTGCCTTTTTTTGTTTATTACTAATTATTATAAACTGAAAGCGCACTTTTTGCAACGTCTTTAATAAAATAAAGGGAGGCCTCGGTTTTCGTTACCGGGCCTCCCTTTTTTTATGTTATTTTTGCGTATTAACACATTAGTATTTGTCGCTTATATCGTCCGGAATTTCAACATCATTATCTTTTACTTCACTGCTATCATAACTGTCATAGTTGTCATAGTTTGTACTTTCGGCATAGTTTTGAGTGTAAGCCGCACTGCTTTTAACAGTTGGTGTACTATCTACTTTAAAGTTTGATATTGTATCCATCATGCCGTTAGCTTGTGTTGAAAGCTCTTCGCTGGCTGCGGCAGATTCCTCGCTTGTAGCTGAGTTAGATTGAACAACCGCAGAAATTTGATCCATACCTGCTGTTAGTTGTGCAATTGCTTCGGCCTCATCGCCTGCGGCAGTATGCAATAATTTTATTGCTTCTACTGCTTGTCCTGCGTACATTGCAGTTTGTTCCATACTTTGCTCAACGCTAGCTGTTAAAGTGTTACCCTTTGAAACGTATTGCATTAATTCTTCGCTTAGTTGTTTTGTTTGTTTTGCCGCCTGGTCAGACTTAGATGCAAGGTTGCGTACTTCGTCTGCCACAACCGCAAAGCCTTTACCTGCAGAGCCTGCGCGTGCTGCCTCTACGGCTGCATTAAGTGCCAATATATTTGTTTGGAAAGCAATGTTCTCAATAGTTCCCAAAATAGCTGTAATATTGTTTTGCCCTTCAGAAATATCATTCATCGCATTGCGAACTTCTTTCATTTTTGCGCTACTGTCAACAATTAAACCGCCTGCACGGTCAGATTTATCATTTGCATCAGTTGCAGTAAGCAAGTTTTGTTGGGCGCCTTGATGAAGTTTTGTAATTGTTGCACTTAACTCTTCAACGGCTGCGGCTTGCTCTGTTGTGCCTTGTGCCAAAACCCTTGCGCCGTTTGCAACTTGGTCTGCGCTGGA
>CAYJDK010000039.1:0-1972 GCA_964368905.1 uncultured Bacteroides sp. | reverse complement strand
CTGGAGGATACTTGCATAGTCATGTTTTTAATGCCTAGCACTGTATCGGCTAAATATTGAATTAAGCTCTCTAGGTTGTTTTTAATAGGAGCAAAATCTCCAGGATATGTTTTATCTATTGTACAAGTTAAGTCTCCGTTAACCATTTGGTTTGTAGTTTGTGAAATATCGCCTATTATTCCGCTTAATGTGTTTTGCGAGTCCCTAACGTAATCGCACATGATACCCATTTCATTATAAGATTTATATGTTATGTCATAAGTAAGGTCACCCTCACTAAACGCAGCTATTGCTGCTTGCAATTGCTTCATAGGTTTTAAAATTAATGATAATATGTTTGCCGCTACTAAAACAGTTACTATGGTAACAAACGCCGCAACACCTATAAGCAAGTAAATGTTACTTCGTGTTCTAACTTCTGTGGTTTGCATCGATTGTCCAAGCGTTTCCCCAATTTCTTTAATAAAGGCATCTCCGTTTGAAATAACAAGCTCTAGTTGAGGCGTACACTCTTCTGTTATTATCGCTCGTGCTGTATCTAAATCATCTGCAACAATCGCTGCATTAATTTCCGTAAAAACACCAAACCAAACGTCCACACTTGTTTTATACGCAAGTGCAACCTCGCTTTGTGGATAAAGTGTTATAAAAGATTCAAGCAGTGCATACAATTCGTTCGCATTGCTTTCCACAACATCCATTTTTGCTTGGTCAAAACCACTAATTGCTTGGTCGCGTAAATAGCGTGCTATCTCGTTACTTAAGTCCTTTGATTTTTCTACTTCAAGAACCCTGTCCACATCTACATCCAGCATTTTTCTATAATCGCTTGAAATGCTGTCGATAGACAAAAACATTAACGTAACAATAGCCAAAATAAGCACAATAATAATTGCATACGAAGCAGTTAACCTTGTTTTAATTGAAAGTTTTTTTAATTTGAACATTTTATAAAGTCCTCCCCAAAAAAGTAATAATGTTGTTTATAACATAATCTAACGTTGTAAATTGGCAAGCTTAAAGCATTTGCATTTAAATATCGCCATATTTTCCTTTATTAATGTCTGCAATAATATTTCCGTTAACAAGTGTAATAACACGCTTTCTATATATATCAACAAGCTTTTTTGCGTGTGTTGCCATAATTATTGTAATTCCATGCATGTTTAACTCTAATAATAAATGAAAAATATCCCACGCTGTATCCTCGTCAAGGTTTGCCGTAATTTCATCCAGTATTAATATAGACGGATTTGCAAGTAGTGCACGAGCAAGTTCTACCCTTCTGCACTCACCCAAAGACAGTTCTGCAGGGTATCTGTCTTTAACATTTTTAAGTGCAACTAAATCAAGCGCTTTATCCATTCGTTGGGCTGTTGTATATTTTTTGCTGCGTGTTAAGTGTGCAAACGGCTCTAGGTTTTGTTGTATTGTACTGCGCCGTGCTAAATGTGATAATTGCGGCACAAAACCAATTCTTATATTTTTTTTTGCTTTTGCACGCACACTTAAGCGCTTAGCGTTAGAACCGTACAAAAAAACAGCGCCCTTTGTTGGCCGCACCGCACCCGACATTACATGCAGTAGCGTGCTTTTACCGGCGCCACTACTGCCGGTAACAAACAAAAATTCACCTTTATTAACAGATAAATTAATATCACTTATGGCAACAAAAGGTTTTTTTTCTTTTGTATATGTTACATTTATATTATCAAGACGAATTTGTGGTGTTATCAAAAATTTACATCCTTTAAGCTTTTAATTTAAAAATATTGCTCATTTTTTATTTGCATATATTGAATGATCTTTACCAAGCCGTTTACTCAATACTTTATCCATATTTTGCAAGCGCAAAAGTAATGCCTTATTTCTTTGTGCTTGTTCAAACAGTGCGCTTGCCTCTTTAATATCACACTTTATAGCACTAATTATGTTAACCATGTCGCCTTTATCTTTATCAGTTAGTTGAGAT
>CAYJDK010000038.1:2643-12748 GCA_964368905.1 uncultured Bacteroides sp. | reverse complement strand
CCGAAACAGAAATCCCGCTTTTAATTGCATTGTCTATTCGGCGCAATAAAAAGGATAGCCCACCTTGCATGTAGTTTGACACAAACACGGTAAATAAACGTATATTTTCACGCCTAACCGGCCCGTTATCCATTGCACCCACAGCAGAAAAATAATGTGTTCTTGCAAAAATTTGTGTGCACAACTCACTAGCCGATACAGTAGTTGCAAGCGTTCTGAAATATTGAAGTTCTTTGCAAAAATTTTCGGCTATATCAAGCTTACTGTGCAACAGAGCAGTATAAAGCCTACCGTTTTTGCACTCACTTCTCACTTTTAATAAATCATCAGGTGTAAAGTTAAAAAGTGGAGATAGCAATGTAGCAGCCATGTCAATATCTCTAGCAGGATTGTCTATTACACGCAAAAAAGTAATTAGGCTTGAAACCTCGCTGCATGTTAAAAAGCTATCTGCCGTATCGGCAAAAGATGGTACGTTCAACTTTGCAAGTTCATTTTCATATTTTGCAAAATCGCCTCTTGTTCTCAATAAAATACAAAAATCATCCCATTTACAAGCACGAGGCATCCCTTTTTTATCTCTAACCTCAAAACCACTTTTCACCATGCTTTCAATTGTAGCCGCTATAGCACTTGCATCGCTACTATCATTATCTTTATCACCAATGTCTATAAATTTAACAGAAAGTGCTTCTGCGTTATAATCTTGTTTTGTGCCTGCTTTTAGTTCTTCATTTTCATCATAAACTACACCGCCTATTTTTTCACTCATAAGGCATTTAAAAACATCGTTTATTTGGTTAATTACATTTTGTGCACTTCTAAAATTATGGCCTAAAACAATAGTTGAGGGATGTTTTGCTCCATCGTTGTAGGGAGCAAATTTATTTCTTTTTTCTATAAAAATTTCAGGGTTTGCAAGCCTAAATTTATAAATGCTTTGCTTTACATCTCCAACAAAAAACAAATTAGACTCATCATCGTTTGCCAATAGTGTGTATAATTTAGCTTGTATTGCATTTGTATCTTGGTATTCGTCTACCATAATGGCATCAAATTGTGAACTTATTAAATGTGCTACCGCAGTTTTTTCTCCACTGTTTTTACTAAGTAATTTTATAGCTAAATGCTCTAAATCGCTGTACTCCAGTGCCTTTTGTTCAAGCTTTAATTTATAAAATATCTCTTCAAACAATTTAACACCTTCTACAAGCGCTTTAATTAAAGGTGCCGTTTTTATAATATCTTCTTCATATTCTTTAGTTGTGCAAATAAATATACTTTCTTTTAACTCATCTGCAATTTTTTTTGTGCTACTTCGCAATTGTTTTATTGTATCTGCTTTTTCGCCTATATATCCTTTAACAGCTTTTAACCCGGATGGAACATACTTTTGTGTAAACTGTTGTGCTTCGTCCCATTTTTTTTGTAACAACAAATCACAAAGTGCTACATAAAAAGTTTCGTCCTCACTAAGTGCTATGTCATAATTTAAAAGTAATTGCTCTTGTTTAATAATCTCTCTTGCTGCCACTGTTAACTTTAATGCATTTTGTGCTGCCATAAGTGCATTTTCTAAAAGCAATATTCCCCAATTTGTTTGTTCAAATTTATAATTTTTATCATATTCCATGTACATGCTATCAAGAGTTTTTTGTGGGTTTTCCGTACTTCTTGAAAAATCATACATTGCAAGCAAAGCTTTTATTGCGCTGTTATCGTTTTTAGTTCTTCCATACATAGATGCAAACTCGCAAAAATGTTCGTTTTCGTACATTTTTTCCATTGTTTGCTCTAATGCATTGTTTTTTAGCTCATAAACAGTTGCTTCGTCTGCAACATTAATATCCGGAGGTAAGTTAAGCTGTGCAAAATATCTTTGCAATAACTGCATGCAAAACGCATCTATTGTACATATATTAGCCCTACCAAGTAATATTTTTTGGCACCTAATATTAATGTTATTAGGTTCTTTTATAGCTTGTTTTGATAACCGCATATTTAATCTTGCTCTTAACTCATTTGCCGCTGCACGCGTAAAAGTTACAATTAATATTTTATCGGCAGGTATTGGGCTTTTTTCTCTTATCATTAATTGCACGGCTCTTTCAACTAAAACGGCAGTTTTACCACTTCCCGCCGCAGCCGAAACAAGCAAAGTTCCGCCTTCGTCAAAAATAGCATCGTTTTGCGCACTTGTCCATATTTGTGCCTTTTCTTTTGTTTTATTTACATCGTACGCCATTTTTTTCTCCTGTTATTTAAACGCATTTTCCGGTGCGGATAGCTGTTTTTCATTTACGCCATCTTCATGGCGGCATATTGTTTTATAGTCACAATAATTGCAAGGTTTTTGTGTTTTAGTGCATAATGGCAAAGCTTCTATTTCTCCTGCATAAATGGCGTTAGCCATTTCAACAATTGTGTTTTCTATGTGCTTTTCAATATTCCCAAGTTCTTGTAAACTGGCAAGTTTTTTACTCGCCCTTGCTGCGCCGTTTTTTCCAAAAGTTACAGGCACAAAATAACCGGTTGCATCCTTATCCATTCCGCGCAATACTAAATCATCGTTTAAAACTAAACCATCTACCTTATACAACTTATGTTCTTGCTCATCTTTTCTTTTTACAGATTTAACAGTTGGGTCCGCTTGTATGTAAAGTGCTCCCGATGCAATTGGATTTTCAAATTGCTTATAATTATTTTTACAAATCATAAACAAATAAAATAACATTTGTATGTTTAAGCCACAATAAACTTGTTCTAAATTAAACGTTTTATCTCCTGTTTTATAATCTACAACCCTTATATAATTTACATTGCCTTTTTGCATTACGTCTACCCTGTCTATTTTACCTACAACGCTTACAGTTTGCCCGTTTGCAGCTTTTAAAATTAAAGGCTTTATATCGTCAGCATCGTTGCCACCAATTGATTGCTCAAAAGCAACAGGCTTAAAGTTGCTTTGAACTTGTTCTTTTTGCAGGTATTCTAATAGGCTTAACGCCCCTTGCTTTAACCTGTTTACAATATATTCAAATCTGTTTGAACTTTTCGGCATGTTATTTTCAACATACTGGTGTGTTAAATCAAAAGCAATATTTTTTAGTTCTTCTTTTGTTAAATCACAAAAATTATCTCCGGCCTGTTTTAGTGTGTTTTCTAATATATAATGTACAAGGCTACCTGTTTCTAAAGGTGATAACTGTGCTTTTTTTCTTGGCCTTATTTTTAAAACATATTGCAAAAAATAACTAAACTTACACAGATGAAATTGTTCGATTTTAGTTGGAGATGTTGTTAAATTATTACCTAAAATTTCATGTATTGCGTTAATGTTTTGCACCTTAAATTGCGTGTTTTTAGCCGCTTTTTGCATTGCTTGCAAGCTTTTTTGCACAGAGCTAACACCGGACAATGCGCTTATAAGCGAAGATGTATCCTCATTGTCTTGTCTATACCTTGTGCCTAAAATATCAAGTGCTGCGTTTGGTGTAATTGCAACTTGCGCAAGTGTTCTTTCAAGTGTATTTGGTTTTAAATACTCTAAAATAAATGCAAGTTCACTTGTAAGCGGCCCTGCACCGTTTTCTTCTTTTATGGCGCTCAAATAAAGCCCTTTAGACGGCGCCGTAAGCGCACGGTAAAAAAACATTTTTTCCATCATTGTTCTGTTTTCATAACTTCCGGGCATGTCTATACCGTTTTTCACAAGAATGTCTCTGTCTTCATGTGTTAAAAGCCCGCTGTAACCCGCAGTTTTGGGAAACTCCCCTTCTGTAACGCCAAGCACAAAACAATATTTTGGGTTTATAGGTCTCATTCTATCGGCCGTTGTAACAATAACAACGTCTTGCGTCATGGGCACGTCTCCAATATCGTGAGACTGCAAAAGCAATGCAAAAAGTTCGTCATATTCTTGTGGGGATATATTGTCATCGCTTAACAATTCATTCATCTCGTCTAATAGCGCCATTATTGTGTTCCATGCTCTGTGTAAATTTTGTGTTTCACACGTTACATCAAAAGCTTCAATTACTTTAGACATTTTTATGGTATTCTCGTGTGCATTAAAGCTAATAAAAAGTTCATAAAGCGCTTTGGATATTTGCAATGCTGTAATTTTTTGTGTATAGCCTAGCTCTTTTTGCGCACTTAATTTATTAAATTTTATTTTTTGTATAAAATTTAATAAAATTGGTATTATTTCACTTCTTACACTTTCTGCAGAATCTAAAATTTCTTTATCTTCTTTGTTAATATTTTCTTGTTTTCCAAATCCGGATGGTGATTTTACAAAAGGTTGCAACCAATCAGTTGATGATAAATCCCATGTATATGCATAATTTTCAAGTTCAGAAATATGCTGTGTATCTTGCCCACACAAACCTGTTTTTAAAAGCCTTAGTACATCTTCACTGTTAATTCCCTTTTGCGCAATTTGCAGTGCGGCACGTACAAAACTTGCGTGTGCACAATATTCAAGTGTACTTGTCTCGTCTGCAAAATATGGTATATCTGCAAGTGAAAACTCATATTTTATTGCCTGCTTATAATTTTGTGCTTCTCGGCAAATTACTGTAATATCATTAAAATTAGCTAAACCTTGTGCCACAAGCCTTGTTATTTCTGATGCAACAATTTTACATTGCTCATAAACATCACTACTTAATGTAATAGTAAGCAAATTATCTTTATCTGCCTGTTTTTTTTGCTCAACACTAAAATCATCTTGTGTTAATTCATCATATTTATTACATAATATTTCATTTACAAGTGTTAGCACTTTGCAATTTTCGTGCCTGTAATCTTTTTTAAGCTCAATTGGGCTATTTATTTGCACATTATTTTTTTGCGCAGTGCGAATTAGCCGCAATGCCGTGCTTCTAACAGCGCTAAAAAGCCCTATGCCACCTTGAGTTTCATTTTGCGTATCAAGGCAAAGTGTAATAGTACATTCCCTTGCCGTCATTAGTTTTTCAAGCATATTATACTGTGGTGGTGTAAAACCGTCAAAGTTATCAATAAAAATATACTTATCATTTAAATAATCGTTTTGTATTTTTTTTGTTGCTATATTTAGCCTGTCTGTTGAATCAAGTGCAACACCGCTTAATATAGCCTCGTATGTAGCCCAAATTAGGCTTATTTCTTGTATTTTTTTACCACTCTCGCCTGTGTTTTTACTTATATCATCTAAGTATTTAGGCGTGGCCCCCGCAGTTTTTAACTCATGTATTACATCTGCACACATTGCACAAAATTTAGCATTTTTTATATGCGATTTATAATTTGTTAAATTTTCTTTTAGCGTTTCGTTAGCCCTTCGCACAGTTACTATACGCCCTGCTTCTGTTAAGCTTTTTAAAGAGGTCCCTCCGTATATCTTAAGTATCTTTTCAGCAAAAGACGTAAAACTATTTACAGACGCATAGTCTGACAAACCATCTTTGAGTGTGTTATATAGCATTGTCTCTGCTGTTGCCGAAAACTGCTCAGGAACAATTAAAATACACTGTTTGCCTTGCTGTGTAAGTTGTTTAATTAAACAAAGCACGTTATGTGTTTTTCCCGTTCCTGAAATGCCGGTAATTAGTTTTAACACATAACATGCCCCCTTAAAATGTTTAATTTTCTGTTGTTACATAAAATATTATAAGCATTTATTAATAGCTTTTTATTAAAGCTAGCTTTGCTTATAAATTTTGCAAATCGAAAGGTGTGTCTTGGTACACATAATAGTTTAGCCAATTTGAAAACAGCAACTGAGCATGAGCCCTCCAGCGGAAAATTATATCGCCATTTTCATCATCGTTATAAAAATAGTTTTTAGGCAATGCTGTGTTTAAACCTTTTTGTTTATCTCTTTCATATTCAAACTTAAGCGTTTCTTTATCATATTCCATATGACCAAACACAAATATTTGCCTGCCGGAATCCGTAGCTGCAATATGTATACCTGCTTCATTACTCTTTGCCAATATACGCAAACTTTCGCACTGCTTAATTTCTTGCTCGCAAACAGATGTGTATCTACTGTGAGGAACATAAAAAACCTCGTCAAACCCGCGCATTAAGGGGCTTTTAGGCCTTGTAACTTTATGTTCAAAAACGCCAAACATCTTTGCATTTAGTGCAAATTTGTTTATACCAAAATGGTAATACGCACCGGCCTGTGCACCCCAACATATATGCAGTGTTGAATAAACATTACTTTTTGAAAACTCCATTATTTCACATAGTTCATTCCAGTAGTCTACTTTATCAAAATCTAATTTTTCAACAGGCGCTCCTGTTATTATCATTCCGTCAAATTTTTCATTTTTAATCTGCTCAAATGTTTTGTAAAAAGCTTGCAAATGCGTGCTTGATACATTTTTGCTTTCATGGCTGTCCATATGCAAAAGGCTAAGCTCAACCTGTAACGGACTGTTTGCTAGCACGCGGGCCAATTGTATTTCTGTTTGTATTTTAGTGGGCATTAAATTAACAAGTACAATGCGAAGCGGGCGTATGTCTTGTGCTATTGCACGCGCTTGCCTCATAACAAAAACATTTTCGTTTTCAAGTGCAGAAAACGCCGGTAAGTTTTGTGGTATAATAAGAGGCATTATAAATCTCGCTTTCTGTTTATTTTTTCGATATTTTTTTATAGTATTATAGCATTTTTTTGGTAATATTTCAATAATTTACAATTATAAATTAATATGTGTTTACAAAACACTTAAAACATGTTAATGTAAGATGTAAAATTATTTTTGCAGCTTTTTTATGTAATTGCTGCTTTTTAAAAAAAGGAGAGACTTTATTGTTAAACGTAACAGATGTTAGCCTTCAATTTGCAGGCAGTACACTTTATAAGCATGTTAATTTAAACTTTACACAAGGTAATTGTTATGGAATTATAGGTGCAAATGGTGCAGGAAAATCCACACTTCTTCGCATTTTATCGCGTGAAATTGAACCCACAACAGGCAGCGTAACATTAGATGCACAAGACAGAATGAGTGTGCTTGAACAAGACCATTTTAAATACGATGATCACACTGTAATGGACACAGTTTTAATGGGTAACCCACGCCTTTATGAAATAATGCAACAAAAAGATGCACTTTATGCAAAAGAAGATTTTACCGAAGCAGATGGCGAGTTAGCTGCAGTTCTTGAAGGTGAGTTTGCCGAGATGGATGGCTGGGAAGCACAAACAGAAGCCGACAGATTATTAAACGGACTTGGTGTACCAATGGATTTACATGAAGCTCCAATGAACACACTGGAAGCACGTTATAAAGTAAAAGTTTTGCTTGCAAAAGCACTTTTTGGCACACCTACATTAATATTACTGGATGAGCCTACAAACGGGCTTGATATAGACGCAGTTGACTGGCTTGAAGAATTTATAATTGAATATCCATATACTGTTATAGTAGTTAGCCATGACAGGCATTTTTTAAACAGTGTTTGTACTCACATTGTAGATATTGATTATAATAAAGTACAAATGTATGTTGGCAACTATGATTTTTGGTACGAATCGAGTAAATTAATACATCAACTTATTCGCAACCAAACCAAGAAAAAAGACGATAAAATACGCGAATTGCAAGCATTTATACAAAGGTTTTCGGCAAACAAATCTAAAAGCAAACAAGCAACAAGCCGTAAAAAAACACTTGAGAGTATTCAAATAGAGCAAATGCCGGCAAGTAGCAGAAAGTACCCGTTTGTTGGTTTTGAACCTGAACGCGAAGCAGGAAAAGACATACTTTTTGTTGATGGATTAACAAAAACAATAGACGGTGTTAAAGTTCTTGACAACGTTACATTTGTTGCCGCTAAAAACGAAAAGATTGCATTTGTAGGAGAAAACGAGGCCGGTAATACGGCACTTTTTAAAATATTAATGGGCGAAATAGAACCGGATAGCGGCACATTTAAATGGGGAGTATCAACAAGTCAAAGTTATTTTCCAAAAGATAACAGTGCATTTTTTGAAGGATGCGACTTAAGTGTTATTGATTGGTTGCGCCAGTATAGCGAAGACACCACAGAAACATATTTGCGTGGATTTTTAGGTAGAATGCTTTTTAGCGGTGACGAAGTATATAAACCTGCAAAAGTATTAAGCGGTGGTGAAAAAGTGCGCTGTATGCTAAGCCGCATGATGATGACACATGCAAACGTGCTTTTGCTTGACCAACCAACAAGCCACTTAGACTTAGAGAGTATTCAGGCACTTGACGACGGGCTTGCAGCTTTTCCCGGCAATTTACTTTTTGCCTCGCACGACCATCAATTTATAGATGACATTGCAAACCGAATTATAGAAATACAAGTGGGTGTTTCAGGGTGCCTTGACAGGCAAGGTAGTTTTGAAGAATTTTTAGAATGGAAACACAGTAAATAGTAACACGCATTAAAAAACTTATAAAAATATTATACTAAAATGCAAGTTTAATTTGAACGGAGTTCTTATGAATAAAAATGATAACAGAGTTAAATATGCATGCTATACTGCAAATGTTTGCATGTCATTAGCAGCCATGCTATCTCCAATTTTATTTATTACTTTGCGCACAACGTATGGGCTTTCTTATACTTTGCTTGGTTTACTTGTTTTAATAAATTTTTGCACTCAACTTATTGTAGACCTTATATTTTCTTTTTTTTCGCACAAGCTTGATGTGGAAAAATCGGTTAAATCCATACCGGCAGTAGGTGCACTAGGGTTTGCTATTTACGCATTATTCCCTGTGTTTTTTCCTAATTATGCTTATATTGGTTTAGTGCTTGGTACTATTACTTTTTCTGCTGCTAGTGGCATTGCAGAAGTATTAATTAGCCCTGTTGTAGCTGCTTTACCATCTGAAAACAGCGAACGAGAACTCAGTTTTTTACATTCAACTTATGCTTGGGGTATTGTTTTTTTATCAATAATTAGCACTGTTTTCTTTTTAGTTTTTGGCACACAAAATTGGTATTTGCTTGTTTTGTTTTTTTTAGTAATTCCACTTTCTTCTTTATATTTATTTAAAGGTACAACTTTTCCTAAAATACATACACCAGAAAAATCTTCCGGTGCTTTTAAAATATTGCTAAACAAAAGCATGCTATTTTGCTTGCTTTGCATATTTTTAGGCGGTGCAAGCGAAGTAATTATGTCACAGTGGAGCGCAGGTTATATTGAACAATCTTTAAATCTTTCAAAATTTTGGAGCGATGTATTAGGAATTGCTTTTTTTGCATTAATGTTAGGTCTTGGACGTACTTTATATGCTCATTTTGGTAAAAATATTTCTCGCGTACTATTTTTTGGAGCAATAGGTGCAACTATATGTTACGCAGCCGCAATTTTTATTACTATACCTGTAATATGTGCATTAGCATGTGCGCTAACCGGTTTTTGTGTTTCAATGATGTGGCCAGGTAGCCTTATAATTGTAAACGATAAAGTGCCAAATGGCGGTGTGGCAGTTTTTGCTTTCATGGCGGCAGGCGGTGACCTAGGTGCATCTGTTGGGCACAACTTGTTGGCATTGCTACAGACTTTGCACTTAAAAACGAATTTATAATTTCTATAGGAGCAAATTTTAACTTAACTGTTGAGCAAATATCAATAAAATTTGCTTTTTTACTTGCAATGATATTCCCGCTTTGTGCAGTTATTGTTTATGGATACTTATATAAAACAAGCAAAAAGGAGCATACTAACACTTGAGGTGGTATGTTTGCAAAATTTTCTTAAATCTAACAAATGGGTAATATTGCTTTTTGGTGCGTTAATTCAAATTTTCACCGGTATTCCTGCCGCTTGGGGTGTTTTTCAAACTTCGGTTTGTAAAGATTATAATTTAACACCACATGCCGGTTCAATGGTATTTAGCTTTATTATTTGCGCTTACGGTTTAGGTTGCATTTTAGGTGGCTTTGTACAAGATAAAAAAGGCCCTCGTTTTGCAGGTGTTTTAGGCACAATACTCTTATCGTTTGGGTTTATATTATGCGGGTTTTTGCCAAAAGAACATCCTGCATTACTTTATATGCTTTTTAGTGTTCCCTGTGGGCTTGGCACTTCTTTATTATACCCTGCTGTTATGTCTTGCGC
>CAYJDK010000038.1:0-2633 GCA_964368905.1 uncultured Bacteroides sp. | reverse complement strand
ACAGGCGTTATTGGCGCAGGTGTAGGTTTTTCCGGCGCAGTATTAACAATTCTTGGTACTTGGCTCATTAACACTTATAGTATCCGCCAAGCATTTATTATACTTGGGTTTATCATGTTAATTGTCTGTGGAATTTCTTGTGTGTTTCTTGAAAACCCAAAAGCAGAACACTCCAAAAACAATTATAAAATTAACAGCACAAACCAAAATAATAAAGAAAACACAAACTATACCTTACTGCAAATATTAAAAACACCTCAATATTATTTATTATTATCAGCAGTTTGCTTTGCATGCCCCTCAATGATATTATTTAGCCCAATAATTGTGCAAATTGCGCAAAATAAAGGCCTTAGTATTAATTTTGCCTTAAGTTGCATAGCCATAGGTTCTGTTTTTTCAGCTGCCGGGCGCTTAAGTATGCCATGGTTAAGCGATAAAATAGGTAGAAAAAAAGTATATTTACTTCTTTTTTCACTATTATTTATTATTTCTTTTGCTTTTATATTTGCAAATAGCGTTTGGGTTATAGTAATATACTGTTTATTAGCATTTTGTTACAGTGCACAGGCTGCAGTTTTACCTGCAACCGTTACAGATTTATATGGCCAACAAAACACAGGTATGCATTATGGGTTTGTTGCACTTGGCATGAGTATAGGCAGCATTATTTTCCCACTAATTGCAAATGCCTTCAACGGAGAAGAAACCACAAGACACGTTATTGCAATAATTTCCACCTTTTTAGGATTAGTTTGTATCTTATTTATTAAACCCACTCACGGAAATAGATTATAATAAAAGAACGGAGAATAGCGTGAAAAATCACGCTATCAATTATTTAAATGGCGTGCCGTCACAGACGTCACATGCCGATTAATCTCCATTCTGTATGGAGATTTTTCAAAACTATTTGTGCTGTGCACAGAATGGAGATTAATATGCAAAACAATAGCCAATTATTTGGAAGCAACATACCTCCTGCATGTGAGTATTGTTCAAATTGTCATAATTTAAAAAGTGCCGATACTTATTATTGCGAAGTACATGCAACAGATGTTGAATGTTACGACTCTTGTGATAATTATGTATACGACCCGTTGCGTCGCGTTCCAAAGCGCAGGTTACCTATGCCTGAATTTTCAATAGACGACTTTAAACTTTAATATTTTTTACAAATATATATTTTGTTTTAATAACATAATAACTTAACTATGCATTTTTTTACAAAAAACAGGGGCAGTGTGATTATAAAACCACACTGCCCTTATTTGCGCCTTAATTTTTATTAAAACATTCTATTATTTGTTATATAATTTTGCTATATCAATTAATTCAACATCGTTTAATGTGTACCCCTGCTTAAGGGCGTTTACAAGAACTCTTGCAGTGTCTATTGATGTGAGACACGGTATTGAAAGTTCAACGGCTTTTCGGCGCATTTTCACGCTATCAGCAACTGGGTTGCGCCCTTTTGATGACGTTGATATAACGTAATCAACATTTCCGCTTTCAAATAAGTCAAGAATATTTGGGTGATCTTCACTTATTTTATTAACTTCATTACAAGCAATCATATTTTTACCTAAAACATGTGCCGTACCTGCCGTACCATATAATTTGTATCCTAAATTTTTAAGGTTCCAAGCAACATCTGTAATTTCTTGTTTATCAGATTCTTTTACAGTTATAATAACGCACTTATTTTCGCCTTGTTTTGGCCTGCTTAAATTATAACCTGCGGCAACAAGTCCTTTCATTATTGCCTTATCAAATGTTGGTGCTATGCCAAGCACTTCACCTGTAGATTTCATTTCAGGGCCAAGTTGTGTGTCAACATCGTGCAATTTTTCAAAACTAAACACCGGCACTTTAACAGCACAAATTTCGGCATTTTTATAAAGTCCTGTTCCATACTCCATTTGTTTTAATTTTTCCCCAAGCATGCAGCGCACTGCCAAATCTACCATTGGCACACCTGTTACCTTACTTATGTACGGCACAGTACGCGAAGACCTTGGGTTAACTTCAATTACATATACTTCGTTATTAAAAATAACAAATTGAATATTCATAAGCCCAACAACTTTTAAATTGCGTGCAAGCCTACCGGTATAATCAACAATAATATCTTTGCATTTTTTAGAAATGTTTTGCGGAGGATAAACACTTATACTATCTCCGGAATGAACTCCCGCACGTTCTATATGTTCCATCATGCCCGGTATAAGAAAATCTTCACCATCACATATAGCGTCAACTTCACATTCTGTTCCCATAAGGTATTTGTCAATTAAAACAGGGTTTTCAAGTTCATGCGACGTAATTATTTTCATATATTCAATTACATCTTGCTCATTATATGCAATTATCATATTTTGCCCGCCAAGAACGTAAGACGGGCGCAATAGCACAGGATAACCAAGTGATTTACCTGCCTCAAGAGCTTGCTGTGTTGTAAATATTGTAACACCTTTAGGGCGTGGAATATTACATTTTTCAAGTAATGCATCAAAACGCTCTCTGTCCTCTGCTTCGTCTATGGAATCTGCAGATGAGCCCAGAATTTTTACACCTAATTTTGTTAGATGTTTTGTAAGCTTAATAGCAGTTTGCCCACCAAATTGTACAAC
>CAYJDK010000037.1:9073-12812 GCA_964368905.1 uncultured Bacteroides sp. | reverse complement strand
CATGCACTAAAACATCGCCTTTTGCAAAATTTGGTAAATTATCCTCGTTAAACAAATGCCCATGAGTAAAAAACACCAACTTATTATCAACAAGCATGGTGCTATAATCTGCCATAATAGGGAATTCAAGAACCATTTGGTCAACTTCACTATCGCAGTTGCCACGCACTGCCAGTATGCTGTTTTTTCTTTCGTTTAGCAAATTTGCAACTTTCATTGGGTCGTAATCTTTAGGCAATGGGTTGCGCGGGCCATGGTACAATAAGTCTCCTAATAAAACAAGCCTTGAATAATTACCGCTATCATAAATACGGCAAAGTTCGCTTGCATAATAAAACGATCCATGAATATCGCTTGCTATAAGTATTTTTGCCATTGTAACACTCTCCATTTGCAATTTATTTATTTTAACAACAACGCTAAAAAAACAGTTTACCAAAATTATAACAGCAACTTTTTTGTTGCTACAGTGCAAGGGCTTTAATACGATGCAAATGCCAAACATCGCACTTTGTCAAGCACGTAAAATTAAAACTTACTTACCTGCATATGTGCAAAGTTTGTAACCAACTCAATATATTCTAAACTCGCATTACATAGGCTTTATTAAAGCCATGCACATTTTTCCATATCTACATGAGTATCGTTTAAAAATATAACGCCTTCTTGCAACAAAAGTTCCCTTTGCACATCAGGCCCACCAAACGCAAAACCTGTGCAAATGCTTCCATTTTTAAAAACAACTCTATGGCACGGTATAACGCCCGGCCTTGGGTTTCTGTGAAGCGCAAAACCTACTGCCCTCGAAGCCCTTGGGTTGCCTGCAAGCGCCGCAATTTGCCCATACGTTGCAACAAAACCCTTTGGTATCTGCTCCACAATATTATAGATTTTTTCATTAAGCGTTTTCATTATTCACCGTTTTGTATATATTCATGTATAGCCGTTGCCGCGCTTTTTCCTGCGCCCATTGCAAGTATAACTGTAGCAGCACCCGTAACTGCGTCTCCGCCGGCATAAACTCCTTGCCTCGATGTTAGGCCATTTTCACCTTGTGTTACAATGCAGCCCCTTTTATTAGCGTCTAAGCCGGGAGTTGTTGCAAGGATAAGTGGGTTTGGGCTTGTTCCAACTGCCATAATAACACAATCTGTTTCAATTTCAAACTCGCTGCCTTTTTTAGTAATCGGCCTACGTCTTCCACTGTCATCCGGCTCGCCAAGTTCCATTTCTACACATATCATACTGCTAACGTGGCCGTTTTCATCGCCTTTTAACTCAATTGGGTTAGTTAGCGTTTTAAAAACAATGCCTTCTTCGTGTGCATGTTCAACTTCCTCTGCACGCGCCGGTATTTCCTCGTTACCACGCCTATATACAATATAAACGTTTTCTGCACCAAGGCGCATTGCACTGCGTGCCGCATCCATTGCAACGTTTCCACCGCCAACAACGGCAACGTTCTTACCTCTGTATATAGGCGTTTTGCTGTCTTCTTTATACGCTTTCATAAGGTTAATTCTTGTTAAAAATTCGTTGGCAGAATAAACGCCTTTTAGGCCTTCTCCCGGTATACCCATAAAGTTTGGTAAACCTGCGCCACTGCCAATAAAAACAGCTTTATTGCCTTGTTCAAAAAGTTCATCTATTGTTAATGTTCGCCCAATTACAATATTTGTCATTACTTTAACGCCTATTTTTACAAGCGCATTAACTTCTGATTGTACAATATCTTTTGGTAAACGAAATTCAGGTATACCGTATGTTAAAACTCCGCCCGGCACATGTAGCGCCTCATAAACGGTAATGTCATAACCTAGTTTTGCAAGGTCTCCCGCAGCGGTTAAACTTGCAGGCCCACTGCCAACAACCGCAACTTTAATGCCGTTTGGTGTAGGTTTTTTAGGCTCTGTTTTTGCGTTTTCTCTTTGCCAATCTGCCACAAAGCGCTCTATTCTTCCAATGCCCACCGCCTCTGAGCCTTGTTTTATACCACGTACGCATTTACTTTCACACTGCTTTTCTTGTGGGCATACACGCCCACAAACGGCCGCAAGCGATGTTGAGGCATTTAATATTTCAAATGCTTTTTCAAGGTTTTCGTTTGCAACTTCACAAACAAAGCCCGGTATGTCAATACAAACAGGGCACCCACTAATACATGGTTTATGCTTACAATTAAGGCAACGTTTTGCCTCGTTAACTGCCATTTCGTACGTGTAACCCAGCGCAACTTCCTCAAAATTTTTGCTGCGTACTTTCGCATCTTGTACAGGCATTTCACATTTTTTAGGTTCCATATTAGGCATTTACTTTACCTCCTTTGTTAATAACTCGCAGTTGCTTTGCATATTTCTCTCGTGCTTTTTATACATTGTTCCACGCTGCATTGCCTCTGCAAAATCAACAAGGTGTCCGGCAAAGTCCGGGCCGTCTACACAAGCAAATTTTGTTTGCCCACCAACAGTTATACGGCAACCGCCGCACATTCCTGTTCCATCAATCATAACGGGGTTCATGCTTACGGTTGTTTTTATATTGTATTTTTTTGTAACTTCACATACAAACTTCATCATAATAAGCGGGCCTATTGCTATAACTTCATCAAATTCATTGCCCTCGTTTATAAGTTTTTCAAGTGCAGTTGTAACAAGCCCTTTTTCGCCAAAACTTCCATCGTCTGTCATTGTTATAAGCTCGTTTGAAACATCACTAAACTCTTTTTGTAATATAAGCAAATCTTTATTTCTAAACCCTACAATGCTTGTAACTTTTGTGCCTTGCATACTAAGCGCTTTTGCAATTGGGTACGCAATAGCGCACCCAACACCGCCGCCAACAACGGCAACATTTTTTAAACCCTCTATTTCACTGGGTTTACCAAGTGGGCCAACAAAATCTGCTAGGCAATCGCCTTTATTTAAGCTGTTAAGTTCAATTGTTGCGGCGCCCACTATTTGAAAAATTACGGTTACCGTGCCGCTTTGTGTGTTGTAGTCTGCAATGGTAAGCGGCACACGTTCGCTGTTTTCGTATGCCCTAAAAATAATAAATTGCCCCGGTTTAGCCTTGTTTGCAACAAGCGGTGCTTTAATTACCATTTTTACTACCGTTGGATTAAGCTCAATTTTTTCAACTATTTCGTACATTATTTATACTCCCCTATTTACATTAAACCATTTTTATACAATATTTATAAACTTTTAAATGCATTATCCAAATCGTTTATAATATCTTTAACATTTTCAAGCCCTACCGAAAGACGTATTAGCCCTGCGCTAATGCCTGCATTTTCAAGTTGCTCGTTTGTCATTTGCCTGTGTGTGCTTGATGCCGGATGTAGAACACTTGTGCATATATCCGCAACGTGAACTTCAATATATGCAAGTTTTAAATTATCCATAAATTTAATGGCATTTTCTTTACCGCCTTTTACAACAAAAGAAATAACACCGCTAGTACCAAGTGGCAAATATTTTTGTGCAAGCGCATTTTGGTTTGACGAAGAAAGACCCGGATAATTTACACTTTCAACTTGTTGTTGTGCTTGTAAAAATTTTGCAACTTCAAGTGCGTTGCTACTGTGCCTTTCCATACGTAACGGCAATGTTTCAAGCCCTATATTAAGAATAAAGGCATTCATAGCATCGGGGTACGCACCAATGTCGCGCATTAATTGAACACGTGCCTTTGTAATAAACGCTAACTTATCAAATGTTTTTGTATACACTATTCCATG
>CAYJDK010000037.1:0-9063 GCA_964368905.1 uncultured Bacteroides sp. | reverse complement strand
CATGGTAGCTTTCGTCCGGTGTAGTTAACCCCACAAATTTTTCGGCATTATCTTGCCAATTAAAATTACCGCTGTCTACAATAACACCGCCAATTTGAAGTGCGTGGCCATCCATATATTTAGTTGTTGAATGCACAACAATGTCTGCACCCCATTCAAACGGCCTGCATAGCACAGGTGTTGCAAACGTGTTGTCAACAATAAGCGGAACCCCGTTTTTATGTGCAATATTAGCAAATTTTTCAACATCTAAAACACAAAGAGCAGGGTTTGCAATAATTTCTCCAAATACTGCTTTTGTTTTATTTGTAAATGCGTTTTGAATTGTTTGCTCGTCGTCATATACGCTAACAAATTTGCATGTAATGCCAAATTTTTTAAGCGTAACTGCAAATAAATTTATAGAACCGCCATATATTTCGCTAACGGCAACAAACTCGTCTCCTGCATTGCAAATATTTAAAAGGGCAAGCAATGTGGCAGCTTGTCCGCTTGTTGTGCAAATTGCTGCAACGCCACCTTCAAGCTCTGCAATTTTCTTTTCAACGGCATCAACCGTTGGGTTTGAAATCCTAGAATACATATGCCCCGCAGCAGATAAATCAAAAAGTTTGCCCACGTGTTCGGCTGAATCGTAAACATATGTGGTACTTTGATAAATAGGTAGCGATTTTGGCTCGCCGTTTTTTGGCGTATATCCTGCACGTAAACATTTTGTTTCAATATGCATAAAATTTTACCTCCAATAAAATATAAAAATTAATATTATGTGTTTGCGTATTTTTGTACAATATCATTCATTTGTTCAAAGCAAAGTTCCATGTCTTGAACAAGTTTAAACTGTGTTCTTGCCCTATATAAATTTTGCATTGGGTCTTGTATTTTAAAATAAACATCGCCTTGCAAATAGTCTGTTAAAAAACGAATACCGCACTCAAGCGTAATAATTTTTGCACCTAATGTTAGGCTATACTTTTCTTTCTCAGTTAAAATGCCTCCAACCGCTTCTAAATATCCTTTTGTAAACATTTCAAATAAGTGCATATCAAAATTAACTTTACTCAAATCTTTTTCGTCTTCAGCACTATTGTTTGCACCAAAACGTATAGAGTCACCATAATCATTAGCGGCAAGGCCCGGCATTATTGTGTCTAAATCTATAACACAAAGCGCTTTTCCCGTTTTTGTATCAAACAATATGTTGTTAATTTTTGTGTCGTTGTGGGTAACCCTTAAGGGCAACTCACCCGCTTCAAGTTTATCCATAAGTACGTGGCAATCTTCTTGCCTGTTTTTAACAAATTGAATTTCGTTTTCACATAAAGATGCCCTGTTTTTAACATCGCGCTCAAGTGCACGGCAAAATTGAGCGTACCTGTTTCTTGTATCGTGGAATTTTTCAATTGTTTCGTGCAGTGTGTTTGCCGGATAATCTTTTAAAGTATATAAAAAATTCCCAAAGCTTTTGCCTGAATTATAAAAATCTTGCGGGTTTCTAACAGAGTTAATGCATTCCGACTCGTCTATATAATTATAACATCTCCATGCACTTTCTTCCGCATCTACGTAATAATTTTCCCCGTCGCTTGTTTTAAGGTAATTTAAAAGCTCTCTGTCGGCGTCTCCTCCGCTGCGTAAAATTAAACGCCTTAGGTACTGCGTTACACCAAAAATGTTTTCCATAACATCGTGCGGCTTTTTAAACACGTCTGTATTAATGCGCTGAATAACGTAACGTGGTACTTCTTCGCCGTTTTTATCTACATAAACTGCATACGTATCGTTTATATGGCCCGAGCCAAACGGCTTAACAAACTTGGCAACAGCCCCTATTTTAAAGGCAAAAAGAGCGTCTTCAAGGTTAATGTTGTCTACGCCTTCTATATGCCTTCTTGTTGAAAATACTATTTCACCGGCCTCTGTGCGCTCTAATTTTTGCATGGTACACATTGCGCGCATTGTTGTGTGTAAGTTAACATGAACACCGTCGTTAAGCACACAGTCGTGGTCTATAAGTGCACCACTATTTATTAAACAGGCTGTGCCTAGTTTAACATTTGTGTTTATAATTGCACCGTGTAATATTAAGTTTCCTTTGCCTATTGTTGCGCTCTCGCTTATTATGGCAGAAGAGTGAATTATGCTAGGTACTTTAAAACCTGCTTCTAAAAGGCGCAGTGTCCACTCTAGCCTTAATCTATTATTACCAAATGCCGCAACGGCACAATTATATTTATGTTTTAAATCAATGTAATCATTACAGGCACCAACAATATGTTCTCCGCGCAAAGCATCGTCTAAAAAATGCATTTGCTCATAATTGTTTGTGGATTTTGCAACTTCCCTTACCATTTTGCCAAGCCCACCTGCACCAAGAATAAGTAAATTTTCCAATTTACACCCTCCATTTTGCTTTTTTTACATTAGTACTGTACCACTGTCCACTTTTGTACAACTTTGTATTTTATTGCGCGCTTTAATAACAACACCGGGCGCTATATGTGCACCGTCGCCAATATCACAGTCGTGGTCTATAAGTGCACCAATATTTATAATGCACCCTTTGCCCACTATTGTGTTTGCGCAAACAGAACTTTGAGAAAGTATAATGCTACCACATCCAATTTTTGCGCTTTTGCTAACGTAAGATTTATCGTGTATAAGCACGGGAGCACAATACCCTGCTTGCTTTAATTTTTCTATCCAATTTAAGCGCAACTCGTTATCTCCAAACGCCGCAAAAGCATACTTGTACTCTTTTAAAAATAATTTGTAATCATTACACTTTCCGCTTGCAGTTGGGTTTGCATCATCTAAAAAAGAAATTTTTTCAAACATATTAAGCTCTTGCGCACACTCAAACACAGTTTGCCCAAACGCACCTGCACCCAAAATTAATAAGTTTTCCAATTAATATCACCGCTTTAATTTAATTAAAATTATATTATTTACCTTTAATTGCAATAAAATCTTTTTCTACTTTTGTTTTTTCATAAGGTCCGTCTTTCCAAACACCTATAAATTCATCTGCATTAATAGATTTTACACAGTTGTAATACGGCTCGTAATAAAGCATCTCGTACTTTTCCATTCCATGCGGGGTTGGCACTGTAAGATATGCAAGCAAAACAACCCAATGAGAATAGTTTATCATGCTTTCAAGCATAATATAATACCCGTTTTCAAGCATTGTAATTATTTCATCAAACGTAATATCAGGGTTGTCACAACCATAAACAACTTCGTAATCTTCAAGTATTTTAAACTCTTTTATTTGCTTTGAGTAGTGTGGCCCCGGTTTTAAATTGTATTTATCTACATACTCTTTTTCTGTTGGCAAGTTCTTTTCAATGCCTGAAAGCATAGTCCTAATACAAGCAATAGAGCATGTCCAATCTGTTTCTTGTGGGCATAATTTTGGAGGAATATTCCCTGCGGAATTATGTTTTTCAGTTGATAATTTGTCATAATATTCTGATTTTCTAAAGGCATTCATAATTATTTCCCTTTCTTTTTATTACAAAAAATGTTTTGTAATTGCAAATAATTTACCGTTTTTTCTTTTTAATTTTACCCAATATAACAAGTAACCTATACATACAATAAGCAAAAAACACAAGTGCAAGTGCAGCAGAGTAACTTTGCACGCCTCCTGCCAAATCTTGAATAATTGCGTGTATCATTTGCCCAATTGTGCCAACTGTTGCAATTGCAGAAAGCAAAAACAAAAAGTAATTTTTAATTTTTTCTTGGTGTTCGTCAATTCTTCTTTTGTTTGCCTGTATCATAGAGGCAAGCAGTTCTTTATTTGCCTCGTACTTTTCAAAAACATATTCTATACCAAAATTTTTAGCAACGTTTTTTGCAGATATTCTAACAGTAGGGTAATTAAATTGTTCGTAATTTGCAAATTCTACCGCTTGAACCATATCAAAACTAATTTGCTCGTATTTTTCGGCAAGCATATTTATTTTCTTTTCTACATCAGACGTATTTTCAGTGCGCAAATCTTCATAAACTTTGTCAATTGCGGCATCTTGTAAAAGTAAAAGCTCCACAAAAAATATTTCTATTGCATGGTAAGATATTCTAACATCTACAAAAGGTGTAATGTCTTTGCAAATTTCTATCATAGTAACTAAAGAAACGTAAACACGTGCCGTATCGTATTGTGCCACGTTTTCATTTTTAATTTTGCGCTCAAAATCGCCGCCAATTTTGCCCATTGGGAACTCTTCGTTAGCAAGTGCATTTATAATTTCTGTGTCTGTAACATCGCCGTAGGCAAAAACCATGCTGCGTTTTTGTCCAAACCTTGCAACGCCAAATAAATCTGAAAGCTCTTGTAAATCGTATTCTTTACCCTCATAAATATACGTTAACATTTCTCCGCAATAATGATTTAAAAGTTTATTGCCCCCAATGTAGCAATTATATACAAATATTTCAAGCACACAGTACCCTGTTTCGTGCCACATTATGCCTACCATTGCATCTTGTATATGCTCTTGTTCTATATCGCTTTTATTTATTTTTATTTGCAAAGTACCAAAGTTTTTTCGCTTTAGCTTTTTTGAAAAATCAGAATTATATTCCGTTTCTACACAGTAATCTATGTTTGATTGAAATATTGAAAAAAGTTCGTCTTCGCAACCGCAAGAATTAGCGTGCTCGTGAAAAACGCTGCTTTGTGCAAATTTTCCCGGTATAAGCAAGTAAATATCGCACATTTTAAGTTGCAAGTCTTTGCTTTTATACTCGGCTGTTTTTTCTATGTTCATGTGAACATTGTCTTTTCCTATGCAGCCAACTAACCGTTCTGTATAAGTAAAAACATCGTCGTCCTCGCCCGTTGGGCAATCGTGAAAATCAATAACGTCGCCATTAATTTTTAAAAACTTTTTAGCAAACGCAAAACAACTTTGAAACTTGTCAACCTGCCAAATATTTTCATAATCAACGCTTACCACAACAAACTCATTAAGAATGTTTTCGCATTGTTGTGTCAAGTAAAAATTGTTGTTTTTTGTATATTCAAAACAGTAATTTTTTATTAGTACACGTTGTTTAACTTCATATTTTAAATCAACTACATTAAAAACAGAGCTAATTATTTTGTCATTAACCAGCATTAACATTTTACCACCGCCTTATTGCCATAGCCTTTTATTTATAATTATTTATTGGCAGTATATTTACTTTAAAATATACAATTACACGCTTACTTTCTACTTACAACTATTGTAGGTAAAGACATTTCATTATATTGAGTTGAAATCATTTCGTCGTAAGATATGCGTGAATACGTGCCGCACATTTTGCCGTTATAAACAAAAAGGCCTGTTAAATTGCTTGTTTTACACCACTGTGCTTTATCGTCTTGTTTAATTGCAAGGTCAATATTATCCATTTGATACGGGTTATAAAACCTTTGTATAATATACCCTTTGTCTAAACATGCATTAACATGCTCTTGCCATTGCTCGTTTGTATCTTCAACACCTGCGTGCACACCTTTAGAGCCGTAAGAGTCTTCCGGTTTAATAATCCAATTATCTTTTTTTGTATAAACTTCTTTTGCAAAATCTTGTTTGTTTTCAAGTGCTTGCAACGTTAAAGAAGTTGTATACGGCACATGAGCTTTTATAAAATCACATTCGGCTTTAGTTAAAAAGGCGTGTGTTTGCTCCATGTGTAATATTTTAAACAATATTTTGTTATGTGCAATTTGTGTTCTAAAATCTCCAACAAGGCAAACATCGCCGTTTATTGTGGCATTTATCATATGCTCTGCCTTGTCAAGGTTTTTCATAATGTCTGTTGTAACAGCCCTGCGATATATTGCGTTTATAGTATCGCCGTTTTTAGTTTTTAATTTATTGTCGGCGTATACAAGGTCTTCAACATCACAAATTTGTGCATTAATTTTACGCTTCAAAAAGCGCTGTTTAAATATTTCAAATTCGTTTAATGTGCCTATACTTGTAAAGTCTACAATTGCAACGTTTGGTGTTTTTTCTTTATTGTTTTTTGTTGCATAATCTTCATAAATCTTTAAAAATTCGTCTATCCATGTGTCAAAAAGCTCAAATGTTTCAATGTTGTAGTTTTCTTCAAACATTTTATACGCTTTTGTAAGTTTTAGCGATATATTAAGCTCTCTGTCCTCGTTCATGGCACTTGTACCGTCTGTGTTAAATTCACAAAAATTAAAGCGCCTTGTTTGCTCATTATAAAAAACGTCTATTCTAGATATAGGTATGTTACATTCATAAGTTTTTTCACGAAGTATAAGGTTTAATAACTCTTTTTCAAACCCAAAAAGCTGTCTGTATTTTTCGTCTTCATAAAACTTTGCCATTACTTTATTAAAAATACCGTAAAGTGTTGTAACAAGGTTTTCAAATGTTTGTATTTCTCTTTTAGTAAAAATTTTTGGGATATACATTGCCCTTACAACCCTGTTATGGTATTTGGCAGTTGAATTTGCTATATATTCTTTTGCGCTGTTTGCACTTTTAATATGCTCTTTAATATTGCCGTTTATTGTGCGGCAATACTCGTATTGAATTACGGCAATAGGCATTAACTCATTTAAATATTTGCGCTCTTTTTCATTTAAGCCCTTACTTGCCATATTAAATAAAAAACTAATAATTTCTTTAATGTCTTTGCCGTATACTTCAGCGTTATAGCCTTTATTTCCAACTTCTTTTTCGGCTAACAAAATTTGCTTTATACTTGTTGCATTTTTAAAGTAATTTAATAGCTCTTTTAAATTTTCGCTACTATAAATTAAGCCTTTTATAAATGCTGCATAGCCCATTACCATATTAATTGGCATGCTGTCTGCCATTCTAATTTCTAAAAAGTTTTTTATCCTTACATTAGGAAAAAACATCGACAATACGTGTTCTACGTTAAATATACCTGTTTCATTATAATAATCGCTTGCAGATTTATGCATTAGCCCTATTGTGTCGTTTTCATTCGTCATGCATATAAGTGGTTTATTAAAAACATAAGTGGCATATTTTTCAAACGTGTAATCGTCGTCCATACTGCCTTCAAAGTATCCGCACCTGTCCGGGTCAAGGTCGTTCCAAATTTGTGTGCGCAAAATATGCTTTTGCCATTGTGCTGCAAGCTCTTGTTCAGATTGCTGTTCACATAAAAGTGATATCACAGGAGAAAGCACCTGTAAAATTCGCAACTTTTTCATTGCATCGTCCATACTGCTATAATCTACAGACACCTGTGCAGACGCAGTTGCGCGCATCATATATTTACCGTATTTACCGCTTTGTTCAAAATGCTTGTCCATATAATAATATCTGCACTTTGGTATAATCTCAAATTCGCTTGGTAAAATTTGCCCGCTTTCAACTAACGGGTGCAAACCTTTTGTAATAAATTTATAGCCGTGTTTTTGCAAAATATCGTCCCACACAAGCCTAAATTCACTGTAAATATGTTGTATTTGGCAAATATCTTCTTGCGGTATTATGCTTATTTCAAGTTGGCACGCAGGCTCTAACGAAACAACGTAATCCTTGCATTTAAGCAGCATTATATGGTTGTCTTGCAAATAAAACTCTCCGCCTGTAATTTTTTGCGCCTTTTTTATAAAATTACATATAGTATCATAATTTGCCGGCATCAAATTTTCATCACATACAAAATGCTCAAGCTCAACGCCTATTTGCTGTGTGTTTTTTTCTCCGTTTTTAATAAAATTTACTATTTCACTTATACACTGCTCTTTACTCATAAATCACCCAAATTAATTTTATTTTTCTCTTTTCATTTCTTTAACTATATTTTTACATAAATAAACACTCAGTTTTTTTGTTGGCATGCATTTGCGTTTGTCATACAAATAGTAAGCCAAAAAACATTAAATAAACATATATGTTTTATGCAATACAATATAAACTATTGCTACAATTTTGTACCGTTTTAAGTTAATATTAACGCTACACAATTTTAGTTATAACTTTATGCTATTTTTTATATTACGGCTGTGTAATATAACTCCTTGGGTTAACAAGGCTTCCGTTAACTTCAATTTCTATGTGTAAATGGTTACCGTAAGAAACGCCTGTATTGCCAACTAACCCAATTTGCGTACCTTTAGAAACATTAACACCTGCCCCAACATCAAGGCGTGAGCAGTGGGCATAACGTGTTGTCATTCCGTTGCCATGGCTAATTAATATATAGTTACCCCAACTCCAGTGCCAGCCCGCCTCTATAACCGTGCCGCTGTCACAAGCATATATAGGTGTGCCGGACGGCGCCGTTATATCAAGTCCTCTGTGGTAAATGCCTTGGAATTCGGTTGTAGTTCCTGTGAATCCCGGTACAGGCCACGCAAGTGCACCTGTGCCCGCTGCTACCGCACCGTCCCACGAGCCGCTTGGCCCAACAGGTTCTGCCGTGCCTATTAATGTTATTTTAGATACAGGGTCTTTTATAACTACTTCATTAACCAAAACCCTGCTAACCTCAACGCCGTCTATATACGTAACGTCTTCTGTTAAACTATTTATACCGTTTGCACCATATTGCTGTATCCTTGTAGTTCCTCTTGCATATTGGCTACTGTCTTGTTCTATTTCATCGTAAGGAACTTCAACTTCTCGCATTTCGGTAACAGTTACGGCAGTTTGCAAGTAAGAGTTTGTATTAAGTGTACTTTCAAGTTGCGAAAAACTCGATATAGACTCTGTAAAATATAATCCATCTTCTGTGTAAATGTCATTTACAAAAACTACTTTTGCGTCCGGGTTATCGCTTGGTTTTGCCATGCTAATTGTTGCATCAAGCAAATCTCTAACTGCGCCTCCGTCCTCTGTAACGGCAACAAGGGCTTGCCCAACATAAACGCCGGTTGCTTGTATAATTTGGTCAGACGATTTCTCTATAATCCTATCTGCTAATTCTGTAGATTGCAGCCTCGCCGCTACATCAACAGAAACAACATCAAATTCAGGGCTTGTTTCAAATGATTGTTCGTGGCTTGCCGCACGTACACGGCTGTTTTTTTTGCTTTCTGCAGAG
>CAYJDK010000036.1:11046-12973 GCA_964368905.1 uncultured Bacteroides sp. | reverse complement strand
TTCAAGAAATTTCAAAAACCGTAAAACAAATGAAAAGCGTGGAAATTTTAAATGTAAGCGAAGACCAAAACAGCATTGAATTAAAAGAACTTGCAACTGAAATTAATGAAATGAACGAAAGAATATATAATTACGATAAAAAGCAAAAGGCGTTTTTGCAAAATGTATCGCACGAATTACGCACACCACTAACAAGTATACAAGGGTATACAGAGGGTGTAATGCAAAATGTTTTTAAGGATAAAGATAGTGCTATGAACGTGATTTTGCATGAAACAAAGCGGATTACTTATATTGTGGACAGTGTGTTGTCGCTTGCGAGAATGGAGAATTTTGAGGGCAAATATGTAATGTCTAAAATGAATTTGTGCAAACTTGTAAGCGATTGTTTTGAAGCAATAAAAGGGCTTGCACATGGCAATAACAAAGAAATATTAATAAATTTGCCCAGTGAAGAAATAAATATAACCGCTAATGAAGAACTCTTGCGCCAAAGCATTATGAATGTGCTTTCTAATGCAATTCGCCATGCGAAAAGCGAAGTTAATGTATGTGTGAAAGCCGATAAAGACAACGTGTTAATTTCAATAAGTGACGACGGAAACGGAATAAGCGAGAAAGACTTGCCACATATTTTCGAGCGCTTTTACAAAGGCGAAAACGGCAATTGTGGGCTAGGGCTTCCCATAGCAAAATCTAGCATTGAGATGATGAAAGGGGAGATAACAGTAAAAAATAAAGATAATGGCGCACAGTTTCTGATAAGTTTTGAAAAATGTGACGAAGGGTAGAAGATTAAAATTATCATGTTAGGACTAACAGGGATGCTTAAGTGTTGGCTTGTGCGATGATCTTGTTACATGCATTTAATAGAGTTGTATAATGCATGTAAATTTATGGATGAAAAAATTAACAAATGGGTTGTTATCCTGAATAATGTATCCTGTTCTCTGAATTTAAGTATTATTTACTGTCATTTAGGGTGCCAGATAATACGGGGGTGTAGCTCACCTGGAAGGGGGAGCTCGCGAAAAAGCGACCGCGAGCAGGTAATAAATAATTGATATTTCAGCTTGGCACAAAACAGTGCCGAGCTTTTTTCTTTTTTATTAATAGTGTTACATAAAAGGTTGCCAAATATTGCATGGTGAATTTTTTGCGTCACAATAATTTATGTGATATAATACAAACCATATGCAGTTATAATGTGATATTTAAATAAATCACACAAATAGAGGTGATGCAATTGAAAAAAATAAGTGTTATGCTTGTTGATGATGAAAAATTAGCACTGGACGAGTTACTTAACTTAGTGAAGTGGGACGAACTGGGTTTTGAAATTGTTGCCCAGGCGTTTAATGGCAAGCAAGCGTTTGCAAAATATCAATTGTTAAAACCACAGCTTATTTTTACCGACATAAAAATGCCTATTTCAGACGGTATAAGTTTAATTTCAAATATACGCAAAATTTCAGACAACACAAAAATTTTTATAATGTCTGCATACGAAGATTTTGCATATGCCAAAACAGCGTTTAAATTCGGTGTTACAAATTACTTAATTAAAAGTGAAATTAATGAAATTAACTTTGCTCAACTTTTGCTTAAAATAAGAAACAAAATTTCCATGCAGGAAACAAACGATCGAATTATAGTAAACAAAATGTTATCTGACTATTTTTTAAAAAGTGATAACTTAAATATTAATTCGTTAAAAGTATTATCAAAGCAAAAGTTGCTGTATGTTTTTATAAACCAAAAAACGCCCGTTGAAATTAGCAATGAAAACATAACAAGTAGTATATTGTGTTCTGTCACATCAATAGAAGCTGTAGCGAATTACCATAAATTTATGAGTATGAGCCTTGTTGCTATAAGCGAACTGCAAAGCGGGCAAGTTGTAATGGCACTTATGGCGAATGAAAAT
>CAYJDK010000036.1:0-11036 GCA_964368905.1 uncultured Bacteroides sp. | reverse complement strand
ACTATAAGCAGCAAGTGCAAGAGTTTAAAAATGCACTGGAAAAGGCACTCCCGTTTGAGTTTTCGTTTTATATTACGGAAAAACCGGAGAAGGTTGAAAAGGTAAGGGATATTTATTACAAAAACAAGCATGTTTTTGTGAATAATTATTTTAATACAAAAAATTGTGTTTTTAATATTGAAAAAAATGAAGTTTTGCAAAATAAAGCTAAGCCTACTTTAAATAAACTAGTTGTTGAAAAATATATTAATGATTGCGATGCGGAAAATCTTTGCTTGTATTTGCAGAATTTGTACAAAGAAATAGTGCATTCATGCAGTTATCAAGCACTGCTAGATATATCAGTTTTGCTTTATAGTATGTTGAAATCTTCATACAGAACGTTGCCAGAAAGGCTGAGGGTTTCGGAAATTAGCGCAAAACAAAATTGGCAATACTGGCTAACGTCAAGCTCAATTTTGCAGTGGTTTGAGCAAAAATTTGCACAATTGATCAAAGCGAAAAAAAATGCAACAACAATGCAATATTCTCGACTTGTTGAAGATGCCATACACTATATACATGAAAACTATTCAAACATTGAACTTTCACTTAATGACATAGCAGACCATGTGCATTTAAGCGTGGGGTACCTTTGTTCTGTTTTTAAAAGCGAAACAAATATTACTTTGAAAAATTATATTGTGAATGTGAGAATTGACACAGCAAAAAAAATGCTCGACAGCGGGTACGAGAAAGTGTACGAAATATCGAGCGCTGTGGGATACGCGTCCAGCCAATACTTTAGCCAGGCTTTTTATAAAAAGGTAGGTGTTTATCCAAATGAATACAGAAACGGTGAGAAAAAAGGAAATTAAGTTTCGTAGCATAAATAGGGAAATGACAACAAGAATAATTATTATAAGCGTAATAACATTTATGATTTCTATTGTTTTGTCGCTTGTAATTTTTGTGCCTTTTTTAACCCAAAATGCTATTGAAAATAGTATAAAAGCGAACGACGAAGTTATAGAGCAACTTGAAAAAACTATGCTTTTTGTAGAAAGTACAACAGAAAATTTAGCAGTTGCTGTATCTGAAAGTGTAGAAATACAAAACTACTTTGCAAACCCTAGCGAGCAAAATGAAAACAAGGCAACTTTAATGCTGAACAATTTAATATCGCGAGAGGGCGTTGTTCGCAGTGTGGTAATTATACCTCTAAATTCACCTATGCTAGATTCTATGAACAAGTTAACCGATGAGGATTATTTTCAGCTTGACACACAGTGGTTTAAAGAACTACAGAAAAATGAATTTGCCAGTGGGATTTCACCCGTTTATACGGCGAGAATAGGAAATACAGACCACACCACCGTAGCGTACGTTAAAAATTTTTACCAAAATAATACGTGGTTTACGTTTGTTTCGTTTGTGTCGCTTAATTCTACAATAAGCACAATTGAAAACATTGCCCAAAGAAATTTGGGGTATTTTGCACTAGCAGACGAACAAGGTAATTTGTTTTATACATTTGGTGATGACCAGTTGCACGAAAAGGCAGAGCAAGCGGCTAAAAGCAATCAAACAGAAAGTAAGACGCAAAAAAATGGCGTATATTCGTTTGTTTCAAGCTCTATAAATTATAAGCTTAAAATAGTGTCAATTGTGTCACAAGCATCAATGGTACAAACATTAATCCCATACATTTCGGGCGTTGTGGTAGTACTAACATTGTTTTTGTTTTTAATATTAGTAGGTACATCACAAGTTTTAAAGCAAGTAACAAAACCGCTGTTACTGCTTACAAATAGCATGCAAAACGCATCTAAGGGCAATCTATCAAGCCATGTTAATATAACGTCTAACAACGAAGTTGGGCTTTTGGGTTCGTCTTTTAACAAAATGCTTGACGATTTGCAAAGGGATATAGAAATTATTGCCGAAAAAGAAAAAAAACAACAGCAAGCGAAATATAGCTTGCTTGTTAGTCAAATTGACCCGCACTTTATACATAACACAATTAACAGTGTTAACTATTTGGCAAAAAAAGGGCGATGTGAAGATGTGATTTCGATGAACAAAGCGCTAATAAGTATTTTGAGAGATCGCCTTAGAGTGAATGATATACAAATAACCGATACAATTGCAAACGAGATAAATGTATTAAACCAATATATCTTAATTCAAAAATATATGTACGAGGGCGACGTTGAGATTATTTGGGATGTAGATGATAATTTGAAGCAAGAGCAAATACCAAAAAATATGATACAACCACTTATTGAAAATGCACTTTTTCACGGGTTAATGGACGAAGAGAGCGGCGATTTTGATGGAATTATTAAAATTAAAATAATAAAAGAAGAAGAGGACATTAAAATAACAGTTGCAGATAATGGAAAGGGAATGGACGAACACGTTATAAAACAAGTGCAAAACGAGCAATACTCAGTTGAGGACCGAGGAAAAAAAATTGGGCTTTCCAACATACGAGGGCGGCTTTACTATTTATACGGCAACAGGAAAAGACTTGAAATTAAAAGTGAAAAAAATGTAGGCACAACTATAACATTATTATTGTAAATATTAAATAAATTGGTTAAGCGAAGTTTTTATTACTTCGCTTTTTTTGTTAGTAAATGTTGGAAACAAAAGTATTATGCAAGGTGCAACTAATTAAGAATATAAGAAAAAGTATGATTTAATGCAAAAAACAAACAAAACATGAAAAAATTGCAATAGAAATTATGGTTATAATTGATATAATTTAAGTTATAAGTTAAATTATATTATGAAATATGGAGATACTAAAATGTCCCAAAATACAAATTACTTATTACAAGTTAGAAATATACATAAATCTTTCGGAGCAATAAATGCGCTAAACGGTGTAGATATAAATGTTAATTGCGGTGAAATAAGAGGGCTTATAGGCGAAAACGGCTCGGGAAAATCCACACTGTCGTCTATATATGCAGGTATTACAAAACAAAGCAAAGGCGAAATGTTTTTAGATGGGAAGGAATACACGCCAAAAGATACAATAGACGCCATGTTGAAGGGTGTTAGCATGATTGTGCAAGAACAAGGTACAATAAACAATGTTTCTGTTGCAGCAAATATTTTTTTAGGTGAAGAAGATCGTTTTGTTAAATATGGAATTTTGAACGTAAAAAAAATGGTAGAAGAGGCACAAAAAGCATTGAATGACATAGGCGCAAATAATATAAGTGCAAGTGCTATGATAGACGAATTAACACAAGAAGACAGAAAGCTTGTCGAGCTTGCGCGGGCACTGTTTTTAAAGCCAAAAGTTCTTATAATAGACGAAACAACAACAGCTCTATCGGTAAATGGGCGCCAATTACTTTATGATACAGTAAACAGTGTGAAAAAATCCGGAGGTGCGGTGCTGTTTATATCACACGACATTGAAGAAATTATGAGTGTGTGCGATTCAATAACAATACTTCGCGATGGTAATTTAACGGCCAACTTAGCAAAACAAGAGTTTAACGCCGACGATATACGTGAGCTGATGATTGGCCGAGAGCTTAGCGGCAATTATTACAGAGATGATAAAAATGGATATGATAAAGACAAAATTGTTTTAGAGGCGAAAAATTTACATACACGCGAGATAAGCGATATCAATTTAAAACTTCACAGCGGAGAAATACTTGGGATTGGCGGGCTTAGCAACTGCGGTATACACGACCTTGGCAAAGTTTTGGTAGGGCTTATAAAACCGGTTAAAGGTACCGTTGTTATAAATAACGATAAAATTGTAAAAAATTCAAGTTGGGCAGTTAAAAACAAAATGGCGTATATATCAAAAAATCGTGACGGTGAATCGATGATGCCCATTTGTAGCATAAAAGATAATATTTGCTTGCCTTCGCTTAATGATATTTCTAAAATGACATTTGTGCCACGCAAAAAAGAAGTGGCGCTGGCAAACGCATGGGCCAAAAACATGCAGGTAAAAGCAAAAGACGTGGGTGTTTTTTGCAACACATTAAGTGGTGGAAATAAGCAAAAAGTTGTTTTAGCAAAGTGGCTCGCAAAAGGTTCAGACATACTGATTTTTGATTGCCCGACAAGAGGAATTGACGTAGGAACTAAAGCCGAAATCTATAAACTAATGGAGAACTTAAAATCTCAGGGTAAATCAATAGTGCTAATAAGCGAAGAATTGCCTGAATTAATAGGCATGTCGGACAGAATAATAATATTAAAAAACGGCAAGCTTTCCGGTGAATTTAACAGAGACGACAATGTTACCGAGAGCAACATAATTCAAAAGATGATATGACGGAGTAAAATTATGAATAAAAGTGTAGATAAAGCTTTAAATGCAGATAAAATAAAGATGATAGTTATTGATAATTTTTCTCTTATAGGGTTTGTTTTAGTCGTGGTAGTTTTTACTGTTTTAACTGGTGGCGAACTTCTTAAATTCAGATTTTTATTAAATATTTTTAACAATGTATTTAGCATAGGGCTTTGTTCAATGGGTGTTATGTTTGTAATGTCGCTAGGTGATATGGACTTGTCGGTTGGCGCAATAGTAGGTATGTCTGCAGCTTTTGCGGCCCTTGCTGGGCAAGTAAGTTTAGCTTTAATTTTTCCTGTGGCGCTTGGCGTGGGTTTGCTTATAGGTATTGTTAATGGTATTGTAATTTCATATTTAAGAGTAGCATCTTTTATAGGAACCCTTGCTGTTTCGTTTATAGTTAGGGGGCTTACTACGTGGATATTAAACGGCTCTGTGGGCATACCGGTTTCACAGCGAGTGTATGATCAAAATTTTATAAAAATAACTGTTTTTATAGTAATAGCAGTAGTGCTTTACATTGTGTTTGAACATACAATATACGGTAAAAATTGTAGGGCACTGGGATCATCTATTCAGGCGGCGAGGCAATCAGGTGTAAAAGTAAAGCGTGTTAGAATGATAGCGTTTGCAATATCGGGGCTTATTTGCGGTATTGTAGGATTTTTTATACTTGTAAGAACTTGCACGGCGTCGTCAAACACAGGTAATGCTTTTGAATTTGATGTTTTGCTAGCTGTTTTGTTTGGTGGGCTTCCTTTGTCAGGAGGCTGGAATGTGCGTTTTAGGTCGGCTATTATTGGCTCGCTTGCCATGGCAACTATGCTTAGCGGAATGTCGTTAACAGGAATGAGCGGTTTAACACAGCAAATAGTTCAAGGTGTAATTCTAATAATAATTGTAACAATATCGTTTAACAGAAAAAACATTGCTGTTATTAAATAATGTAATTTACAAGTGTTTCTTGTAGATATAAAATGAACGGAGGAAATAAAATGAAAAAAATAATTGCTTTATCTCTTGCTTTAGTTATGGCTTTGGGGCTTATGGTAGGCTGCTCTCAGCCACAAGACCAACCGGTACAAGACACTGAAACATCACAAGAGCAACCTGCACAAGACACCGAAGGTGAAGAAATGGCAGCACCTGAACCGTTTACAATTGGTTTTGCATGGGACACAGCAAACCCAGACCCAAACTGGATTTCTATGCATAAAAGCGTGCAAACAGCAGTTGAGGCCGCCGGAGGCGAACTTGTAACTGTTGAAACAGATTTTACGGCAGATACTTTAATCAATAATGTTTCCGAACTCATTTCGCGTGGGGTTGATGGAATACTATTTATGCCCGCGTCAGACTCTATGTTGCCAACAGTTGATGCAATGTGCAGCGAGGCCGGTGTGTACTATGCAACAATTTTCCGCAGTATTGTTGACCCTGCAATTAAAGAGCAAATTCATTCTTCTGAATTTTTTGCAGGCGGTTGTTATGAAGATGATGAAGCTTGTGCTTCCAACATAGTTCAATCTATGGCAGGAATGGGCGTTTCAAATCTTGTTTGCATAAATATTGCAAAAGGTGACACATCTTCCGACTTGCGCGACAAAGGTGCGGCAATTGGTGTTGAAGAAGCAGGCATTAATCTGCTTAACACAACTTACGGAATTACAGATACATCTACAATGACAAAGACAATGGAAAGTTATATTGCAGCTTACCCTGAAATGGACGGTGTTCTAATTCTTGGAACATATAGCCCTGCTGCATTGCCAACAATACAAAAAACTCTTGAAGACCACAATTTGGCAGGCGAAGTTATAGAAAAAGGTTCGTTCCACGTTGCATATGGTGGACAAATGCAAATAGATACAATGATGTCAACAGTTATACTTGTAAATGCAGTTATGGGCAAACCAATACAAGAGGGCGAGCCCACAATATTAATAACACCTTATTTAGAATTGACATCTATTGAGGATTCAAATGCATATAACGAGCATTTCCTCGGCGATGGCATAATTTATACAGCTGATGAAATTAAAGAAAAAATGATTAGATACTATAATGAAGACTATGATTATGATTACTTTGTAGAGCTTATTGAGTCATTCTCAATTTCAGATGTTGTTGCACGCCACGGTTAAAACAAATTTTATTGGGCAAAGGGAATTTTCCCTTTGCTCAATAATAAAGTTGAATTATTATAGCGCTGTTATGCATATTGATTGCAAAGAATGAGGTTATTATTAAATTATGAAAAGAAAAATAAAAAACACAATAGTTACACTGGCAATACCTACTATTTTGTATGCAGTATTTTTAATTATAAGTTTTGAGAGGTTCTATAATTGGAACACTCTTTACACTATTTTATTACAGTCAATAATTCCTACAATTATTGCATATGGAGTTGCGTTTGGTAATATTTGCGGCATTTTTGATTTTACTATAGGTTCACGCTTAATAATAACAGGTATTGCATGCGGAATGGTTTCAGTGCAATTTGGTATGCCGGGATTAATTATAAGTGCTTTTGCAATAAGCTTTTTACTTGCGGCATTAACGGGTGCATTAAACTGGGTTTGCAAAATACCGTCTTTGGTTTTAACAATGGGCCTTACAATGGTGTTTGAAATTGTAGGAAAACAATTGGCAGGCAATTTCGGGTTTATAAGCCTAAAAGACGAATATACGTTTTTGGGTTCGCGCACAAATATGAGCATAATTTTAATTGTGTGTGCAATTTTGTTTTACATAATATTTAATAACACAAAGTTTAGCTACGATATGCGTGCAATAGGCAGTAATGAAGTAGTTGCTAAAAATGCTGGTATCAAAACAAACTTAACAAAATTTAAAACATTTTTTTATGGCGGTTTTTTTATAGCAATTGCTGCTATTTTAACAATAAGCCAATCGGGCTCAATTAGTGCACAAACAAGCCTTGGAAGCGCCACATTGCTTTTTAAGCCGCTTATAAGTATTTTGCTCGCGTTGGCATTTCAAAAAAGTTGCAATTTAACAATAGGTATTTTTATTAGTCAGCTAAGTTTAAACATTATTTTTATAGGGCTTATTGCAGCAGGTATGAACGACACATTCCAAAATGTTGTATTGGGTGCATTTTTACTTGTTGTAATGCTGCTTTTTGAAAACATTGCCGATGTTACACAATTTTTTAACAAATTTAAAAATGGCGCAAGCAACGCACAAAAAAGTGAAGCTTAGCAAAAAATAAATTGAAGGGTGATTAAATTGATTAACAAGGGAAAAGTTGTTGTAATAGGTGATATTTTTGCAGATATGGTAAGCAACATTATAAGCTACCCCAATAACGGAGATGCAACTTATGGCTCGCCCCTTAAGCGAAACGGTGGCGGTACAGGTGGCAATGTAGCGGCAGGCCTTGCTACTTTAAAGGCAGATACATCTATTATTTGCTGCCTGGGAGACGACGAAACAGGCAATTTTTTAAAAGACGGTATGCGAGAAATAGGTGTAGATGTTAAAGGTATTTATCTTGATAGTAATTTTGCAACAGGTGTTGTAATTATTACTGTTACACCCGACGGTGAGAGAACTATATTTGTAATGTCGCACAATTCGGCGTACGAAAAACTTACACCTGAAAAAATATCGTATATTGATGAAGTAATGCCCGAGGCCATTTTTGTAACAGGAGTTATGATAGGCATACATCCATCGGAAGAAACTATTTTTGAGACGATTGCACGTTTTAAAGGAAAATCGAAAATATATTTTGACCCGAATTTAAGATATCCACCGGGAGCTGTGCCGGATGAAATTATTTGCTCTATGCAAAAAATGGGTGAGCTTTGCGATGTTTTACTTGCGGGGAAATCTGAGATGGTAGCGCTTGGACTAAAGCCAAAAAAAGGCCAAACTTTTATTGTTAAGGACGGCAAAAACGGCTCATACCTTTTAAATGAGGACGACGAAGTTGTTTATACAGTTCCTGCGACTTCACACGTTGCAATTGATGCAACAGGTGCCGGCGACACTTATGCCGCTGCGTATATATATGCCCAAATAAACGGGAAAAGCATTGAGGAGTCTATGCGATATGCCACTGTGGCATCAGGCATTTCGGTTACAAAAAAAGGTGCAAGAAACATGCCTTTTACCGATGAAATAGACGAATATTTGAAAAATTTAAAGGAGATATAAAATGAATTGGAACGATTACTATTTTCCAAACGAAATGCTGGAGCAAGCCGATGCAATAGAAAATTGCATGAATGCTCTTGTGCCTCAAATTAAAGATATTGCAAAAACATGTAAAAACGCAAATAAGGTGCACATTGTAGGTAGTGGAGATTGCTATTTTATAGGGTTTGCTGTGGCACATGCATTTAAAAAATATGCTCGCATTGAGGCAATAGGATATGAGGCTTATGACTATTTTCTTTTAAAGCCCGAAGTAGACGAAAACACAATGGTTGTGCTTTTCAGCTCGTCGGGTAAATCACTTTATGTTATGAAGTCACTTGAATATGTGAGCGAGTGCAAAGGCATTGCCGTTGGTGTTACAAACCATGAAGACAGCCCGTTGGGCACTGGTTGCACCATACCGCTTATTACTGTGGCAACAGGTGTTTCTCGTTCGTTTCCAACAAAAACAAGCACAAGTGCCATTGCTTTAATGCTTGCCCTTGCTGTTAATTTAGGCTTGCAAAATAATATTATAAGCGAAGATGAGGCACGCGGACATTTAAAAGAGTTACAAGAAATTGTGCCGGCTACTATAAGAAAAATATATGAAACGGAACATCCTAAGCTAAAACAATCTGCACAAATGTTTTTAGAAGCTCGCTGCTATTACTTTGTAGGAAGCGGACCATCGCGTAGTGCGTCGATGATTGGTGGCGCAAAAATTATGGAAACAAATCACTGCCATTCAGTTTCCACAAACGCTGAGGAGTACATGCACTTGAATGGTTTTTCAATAAAAAGCTCCGATGTTGTTGTAGTTATGGGCAACAATATATCTAACCACAGGGAAAATCAAGTTGTGGAATATGCAAATGATCAATGTGCAAGAGTACTTGTAATTGGCGACGTAGAGAGCCCAAAATCTGATAATATAGTTAAAGTTGCACCGTTTATAAAAGAATTGTCTCCGTATGCTGCAGTAATTGCCAATATGGTTGTGTGCCATTTGTTTGCATGCGAGCTTTCAAGGCTTTCGTTTAAAGATCCTGACAAACCACACGATGTTGACCTTAAAAAGGTTATAGATTTGTTGTACACAGGGCCTGTTGCAGGCTGGCAAGTTTAAGGTGCATACAATGGTTACAATAGAATTGAACACACAAACCCACAAAATGCACGATATTACGCAGAATGTAAAAGATATTGTAAAAAGAATGAAAATACAAGAGGGGATATGCCTTGTTTTTACACCTCACTCAACTGCTGCAATTGCAATTGCTTGCGGCATAGACCCAAATGCGCTGCTTGATATTGAAGATTTTATTCAAAAAACAGTGCCACTAACAACAAAATTTAACCACATATGTGATCCTGTCACAGATGCAGCAGGGCATATAAAGTCGATGCTAATTAATGCCGACCATACTTTTCCGGTGAGTGGTGGCGAAATAGTTTTGGGTGGTTCTCAGGAAATTTATTTTTACGAGTTTGATGGGCCAAGAAAAAGGCAAGTGCATATTCAAGTAATAGGTGTTTAAACGTTTTTTATGGTTG
The DNA here is from genome assembly GCA_964368905.1 of uncultured Bacteroides sp. GTDB lineage: Bacteria > Bacillota > Clostridia > Oscillospirales > Ruminococcaceae > Ruthenibacterium. Next base: position 991 of record CAYJDK010000036.1, on the reverse strand, counting down.
CACAATAATAAAACAGCTTTTGCCTTTTTTTGCATTTAAGTTTAGGAGAAATTATGTTTGATAGCAATTTTAACAAACTTTGGAACGGGAAAAAACCTGTAATAGGAATGGTACATGTAAAGGCTTTACCCGGCACACCTAATGGTAACATGGCATTTAATGAAATATTGCAGTGTGCTATAGATGACGCTAAAGCCCTTGCTGAAGGTGGCGTGCATGCTATAATGATTGAAAACCAATTTGATACACCATTTCTGGTGGGGGATAAAATTGGCAGTGAAACTGTCGCGTTTTTAACTGCCATAACGCAAGAAATTTCTAGGCAGGTAGACGTAGCGCTTGGAATTAACGTGCACATGAATGGTGCAAAGCAGGCTCTTGCTATTGCCGCAGCGTGTGGAGCAAAATTTATAAGGTGTTTTAATTTGGCAAACGCATATGTGTCTAACAGCGGATATGTAAGTGCTGCTGCACCCGAGCTAATGCGATACAAAAGGCAAATTGATGCACAGGATATTATGGTGTTTGGTGATTTTCAAGTTAAGCACGGAAGCCATGCCATAACGTCTGATAGAAGTGTTGTTGAAAAGGCGCACGATATTGAAGTTTGCGGTGCAAGCGCTGCAATTTTGACAGGCGCGGCAACAGGTAGTGCGCCAAACAAAATGCTTATAGAAGATATAAAAAAACACACGAAAATTCCATTGCTTGTGGGTAGTGGCATTGATATTAACAATTGCTTTGAATTTTGGCCTTTAATAGACGGCGCGATTATTGGCAGTGGATTTAAAAAAAATGCAGATTTAAATCAACCGATAATAAAAGAGCTAGTTAAAGAGTTTGTTCGCACTGTTGAGAATTTGTAAAACGTTATAAATAGAAGCCTGCACGTCAACTTGTGTTGCAACGTGCAGGTTTTCTATTGTAATTTATAATTTGCTTGTTAAATATAATATATTAATTCACATTAACTCGGTAGTAATAATTAGAA
>CAYJDK010000035.1:10841-12979 GCA_964368905.1 uncultured Bacteroides sp. | reverse complement strand
CCCTTTCATTTTTCTATTAAATGCCATTAAACCTTGTTTTAGGCAGTGCGTTAATTCTTGTGGGAATAAATTGCCCAAATTGCAACTTACTGTTCCAAGTGGATAAGTAGGAGTTACCTCGTTTGTATTAAGCTCGCTAGTGCCATTTAAAAAACTGTTGGCGTTTTGTGCCGGCGCGCTATAATCTTTATTTGCTGCTAAAAATGCATTTTTTTCTATAGTCCTTTGAAATTCAATAGCTTTAAAAGGGTTGTTGTTAAAATCGTTTGCATTTAAACTAACAACAACTGCCGCATTTGCATTTTTACCGTTTCTTGCATGGTAGCTCATTCCATTTGTAACAACTTCGCCTTCATTAACTGTTGCGGCAACTACATTACCGCCCGGGCACATGCAAAATGTATACACACACCTATTATTTACATGGTGCGACATTTGGTATTCTCCTTGTGATAGTGCAGGGTGACCCGCGGCATCATGATACAGACATTTGTCTATATGTGTTTGCAAATGCTCTGCCCTAAAGCCAACACTAAAAGGCTTTGCTTGTAAATTAATACCGTTATCGCTCAACATTTTAAAAGTATCACGTGCAGAATGCCCAATTGCAAGAACTAAAACATTACATTCAATACTCTCGTTTTTAGTAACAATATGCGTTATCTTGTCGTTTTTTATGGTTAACCCCGTAATTTGAGTGTCAAAATGCACAGTGCCCCCAAGTTTAATAATCTCTTTGCGCATAGAGGCAATAACATCTCGCAAAATATCGGTACCAACGTGAGGTTTTTGCTTGTAAATAATTTCTTGTGGCGCGCCATGTTTTATAAGAGTATCTGTAACAAACTTACACAAGGGGTTATTTATTCTGGTTGTCAATTTCCCATCAGAAAAAGTTCCAGCTCCGCCTTCTCCAAATTGAACGTTTGAATTACTGTTTAATATTCGATTTTTTTCAAATTCTTCAATGTGTTTAAGCCGTTTTTTTACGGTAGAACCGCGTTCAAAAACAATAGGCCTGTAACCGGCACGCGCAAGGGCAAGTGCGCAAAACAAACCGGCTGGGCCTAAGCCACAAATTACAGGCCTTGTGTTCAATTTATTTTCTCCTGTTTTTATTGTAAAAACAGGAGGTGTAATTATTTTAATGTTTGTAGATGAAAATTTTTGCGTTTTTTCTTGTAATTCATCTTTTAAAAAAACGGCAACGCTATAAACAAGTGTTGGTGTACTTCTTCTTGCATCTACCGAAATTTTACTTACATGCGCACTTTTAATTAAAGATTTTGGTAACCTTAATTGCCTAAGTGCGCATGCAATTGCATCGTTTTTATTTGCATTTAACGGTAACCTAATTTGGTTTACGGTTATCATTATTCCTCCGTTGTTGAATCGCTGTTTGTTGAACTTGACGGTTTAATTTCACATATAATTGTGTAGCTACCTGTTGCAAACACAGTTTCTCCTGAAGGAACAATTATTTGTACCGCCAAGTTTTGCTGGCCACTTGAAACACCAAGGTTTGTAGGAGAAAAATCTACCACACCAACAACGCTCGTCTGTGTTAATTCTTCAAGTTCCTGTGCGTTTCCAACTAATGTTACGCTGTTAACTTGTTCGCTCGGGAACGAAATTTCAATGTTTTCAGGAACATTTTTAGTTTGTATTTCTGTTACAGTAATTGTTTTTGTATCAAACTCCGAGGCATTTTCAAAATTAACATTTACTGTTTGCAAGCCGTCTACGTTTTTAACATTTTCAGGTAGTTCAATGTTTAAAATAGTTTCTTGCATTAAGTCAATTGTAGATAAATCTATAATTCCGGCGCTAACTTCTTGCAATTCATCTATTTGAGAACTTGGCCCCGCAATACGTATTGTTTTATTGCTTAAAGACGCACCCAAAATACTTACATCAAAACCGGACGGTACGTTTGAAAACTCAACTGTTAAAGGCAGTTCTTTAATTCTGTAAATAGGAACAGTAACTTCAACTTGTTCAATGTCTGCAGTAATTCCTGTTTGATCTAAAACATTTCCAACTTCGTCTAAATAAACAAGGCGAGATGTAACAATGGCGCTTTCTTGCCGCTGCTCTTCAAGAGTTACGTTGGCAACAACGCTTGCGATAGGCGCAAT
>CAYJDK010000035.1:10473-10759 GCA_964368905.1 uncultured Bacteroides sp. | reverse complement strand
ACCCTCTGCTGTTTCAACGCCTGTAACATTTATACCTATATTATATTTGCTCTCTATAAATTTATCAAAGGTCATTTCAACGTATCCCAAATCATCGTCTACAATTTCAAAACGTTTTGTGCCGGCATTGCGTACAATTAAACGCAAAGAATACGTGCCGGCCCCTTTAACGCTGGAATAGTCAGGGTACACCAAAATATCACTTTCAGAAACTCCGCCAAGAACAGTACCATCGCCTTGAACAACAACATTTACAGATTCTGTTGGTTGCTCTAGTATGCTAAGA
>CAYJDK010000035.1:8443-10463 GCA_964368905.1 uncultured Bacteroides sp. | reverse complement strand
CGTTAAAAGAAAAGTCTACGGGAAGCAAAAATTCTTTTGTGCTACCCGGTTCAATTACCGTAACAACGGTAAACCAAATTAATACGGCTATAAATATTGAAAGTATCGCCGTGCCGTGCTTTGTAGACAACCACTCTTTTAAGCTGAATTTTTGGTCATTCGCTTTCTTTTCTTGCACTGTCTTTCCTCCATATAGCCCATTTGTGTTTCTTTTGTGTCTCTTCTAAAGGCGGTACAACATCACTTTCAAGCACCGTATATAAATTTTGCCTTTCAAGGTGCCTAACAAGAATACCACCTTTTACTACAGATATAACACCAGTTTCCTCACTTACAACAACAATAACGGCATCAGAACTTTCACTCATTCCAAGCGCAGCCCTATGACGAGTACCCAAATCCTTACCGATATCAAAATTAACAGAAAGCGGCAAAAAACAACCTGCGGCAAAAACTCTGCCGTTCCTAATAATAACTGCGCCGTCATGTAACGGCGTACCTGAATAAAAAATACTCTCTAGTATTTCAGAGCTGATGGTTGACTGCACAACAGTACCTGTTTTAATAATTTCATCAAGGTTTGTACTACGTTCTATAACTATAAGCGCGCCCGTATGTGTTTTTGAAAGATTTTCCGCAGTATCACAAATTTCAACAATAGCATTTCGCCAAACATCACGCGCTTGTTCAGAACCTGAAAGCCCCATTCTAAAACCGGCAACTTTTGAAAACCCTGTACGCCCCATAAGGTCTAGCACACGGCGCAACTCCGGCTGAAACACAACAACCATTGCAATAATACCGTAAAGCATAAAGCTGTCTATTAAATAGAGTAAAGTACGCATACTTAAAATATATGCTACTAAATACACAAGCGCAACAATTAAAATTCCCTTTGCCATTTGCCATGTATTTGTTTGGCGCACAAGCACAATAACTTTATATACCAAAAAGGCAACAATAAGTATGTCAAGTAGCACCACAACGGGCCCGCTTATATCTAATGTGTTTGCGGCGCCTTTTAACATATTTTCAAACGTCTGCCACATTATTGCTCCCTCTTTTCTTAATATTTTAATATTTATTACGAACATTATTAAAATGCCACAATAATCATGTTTAATAACACCTAATATTTTTTTGCACTAGTATAATATATAATACCATAAAATTGTGTTTAAATAAAGAAAAAAATGTAAATGATTAATAATATAATTGATATTAATTTGAGTTAAATAATAAAAAAATATTTGTGTTTAATTTAACAATAAAAAACCATCTTTTTAAATTATTATATGCACATTTATTTAAGTTTAATTAAACAAACTGCATGCGCCGCAATTCCTTTTTCTTCGCCTGTAAACCCCAGTTTTTCTTCTGTAGTTGCTTTAACCGATACCTCTTGTACATTTAAATTTAATGCACGAGCAATATTCTCACGCATCAATTGTATATGTGGAGAAAGTTTTGGTTTTTGGCAAACAATAGTACTGTCAATATTACAAACAACATAATTATGTTTATTTAAAATTTCGCCTGCTTTTTTTAACAATATCATGCTATCTGCATCTTTATATTCGCCTGATGTATCCGGAAAATGCACGCCTATGTCCCCAAGTGCTGCAGCGCCAAAAAGTGCATCCGTAACAGCATGCGCAAGCACATCAGCATCTGAATGCCCAAGCAAGCCTTTTTCATGCTGAATAGTAACACCGCCTAAAATTAATTTTCTTTCATTTACAAGCTTATGTACGTCATACCCGTGCCCTATCCTCATACCGGTTTCCGCCTTTTCAAGTTTTTGTGGCAAATCTTCTTTTGTAGTTATTTTTATATTAGCATACTCGCCCTGTATAAGAACAACATTTTTATTTGCAATTTCATACAAACTACAGTCGTCTGTGATTTCATCGGTACTTACAATGTTGTTGCAATTCGCAAGCACATTTTGTGCGGTATCTGTTGCTTTAAAATCTTGTGCGTTTTCAACAGTGTTAGTGCTTTTTAAATTTTCAAGCAC
>CAYJDK010000035.1:0-8343 GCA_964368905.1 uncultured Bacteroides sp. | reverse complement strand
ATTTTGTGCGGTATCTGTTGCTTTAAAATCTTGTGCGCTTTCAACAGTGTTAGTGTTTTTTAAATTTTCAAGCACATTTTGTGCGGTATCTGTTGCTTTAAAATCTTGTGCGCTTTCAACAGTGTTAGTGCTTTTTAAATTTTCAAGCACATTTTGTGCGGTATATAAATATTGTGAGCGATTGAAACATTGTGGCGTTTGCACTGCAAACAATGATTTTCTGTTAGGCGTACTAATTACGTTACCGTACTCATCTGCTATTTTAATAGTATCTTTAACCTGTACGCAAGGCGCACACGCCCCGGTTTCCACCGCCGTTTTTAATGTATCTTCTATTAACTTTTCACTTACAAACGGCCTTGCGGCATCGTGTATTGCAACAATATCACATTTTGCAACGTTAACCCCGTTTAGCACACTTAAAACCCTAGTATCTCCACCATTTACAACGTTATACGGCTTTTTAAAATTTTGCATTAGCTGCCTAACATAATTGTAGTTTTCCCCTGCAACAACTATTATTTCATCTATATACTTATTGTAATAAAAAGCCTCAATGCTCATTTGCAACACACTTTTATTATTAATAACAAACTTTAGTTTATCAAAACCCATCCTGCTAGAAGTTCCCGCAGCTACTATTATTGCCGACACAGAATAATTTAATATCATTTTTAATCTCCGTTACCGCCTTTATAAAATGCAAAAAATAATGCAATTATAGGCATTGTTGTTAAATGAGGTAAAATTACTGCTAATGCGTTAAAATAACTAACAAAAAGGGCTATTATAACGCTGCCAAACACTACCGCAGCACGCAAAATATGGTATATAATAACTGCCGTTTTGTTTGGCGCCCCCTGCCAAGACTTATAAAATAAATAAATGCTTAACATAGAACTAGCTATGCCTAAAACACTACCGCTAACAAACTCTGCACTAAAACTATTTGAAAAATACGCAACCAACGCGCACAATAATACTCCGAGTATAAAATTAACGATTGCAATTTTAATTATGAATTTTATTTTATTCAAAAACAAACCCCTTTAAAAGCGTTAAATTAAATTTGTGTTAAAAAATTCACTCATAAATTTAACAAGCCAAAATGTGTCTTTAGCACCTGCGGTTTCATACGCAGAGTGCATTGCAAGCATTGCAACACCAATATCTGCGCACGCAATAGACACCTGCGATGCCGAAATATTACCAAGCGTGCTACCGCCCGGCATATCGGAATTATTATAATATGTTTGATACGGTATGCCGGCATTTTTGCAAATAGTACGCATGGCACCTCCGGAAAAAGCATCTGTTGTATATTTTTGGTTTGCAGAGTACTTTATTAACACGCCGCCACCAACGCAAGGCCTATTTGTTATATCAGATTTATCTGCATAATTCGGGTGCATTGCGTGCCCATTATCTGCCGATACCATGCAACTTTTTGCAAGTGATATTATATGCTGTTCTTTTGTTTTACAAAACGCGTTTGAAATGCGTGTTAATGCATGCTTTAAAAATGTTGATTGCGCACCTTGTTTTGTTAAACTTCCCACTTCTTCATTATCAAATATGGCTGCAATGCAAATTTTATCTTCATGTGTTGAGTTTAAAAGTGCTTTAATGCTTGCAAAACAGCATTGTAAATCGTCTATACGAGGAGCCGAAACAAACTCTTTGTTAGCACCCCATGTTGTGCCATACATTCTATTATACAAAAATAAATCATAATCAATTAGTTCATCTTCATTAATATTCAATTTCTTTGCAATCATACATTTTAACTTATTATCGTTATCAATTCCTGCAAAAATTGGCAACATATCTTTTTGCAATTTGTACTTTTTACCATTGTTTGCGTCTCTTTCCAAATGAATTGCAAGGTTAATTATACTTACTAAATCCTCATCAAAATTTAAAAGTTCTGAAACTAGTTTTCCATCTTTTTGTATAACAACACGCCCCGCAATGCTAAGCGGCCTATCAAACCATGTACTGCAAATTGCCCCGCCATACATTTCAACGTTAAGTGTTGTGTATTTGTCTTTTTCAAGTATCTCACAATTTTCTTTTAGCTTAAAACCCGGTGTGTCGCTATGAGACGCAACTATATGAAAACCACTATACTCTTTTTTTGGCACTGTAAACGCCAAAAGTGATGAATTATTGCAAACCGTATAATATTTTCCACCATTATTAAGTGCCCATGCCTCACATTCGTCAAGATATTTAAAACCGTTTTGCTCTAGCATTTTAACGGCGCTTTCAACCGCATGGTAAGGTGTAGGGCTGTTTTTTATAAACTCAAACAGCTCACTATTAATTTGAACATATTTTTCCATTTTACACTTTCCTATTCTGCCGCAAAATGCGACTAAAATTTTTACAACTTTACGCTCCACTTTTATGGCATATTTTACCGTTTATGCTACAAAGCATAAAACTAGGTTAACGAGTAAAACATTTATGTTTAATCCGTATAATATAAATACTATTGTAAATAAATAATATAATTATACCAAATAAATTATGGTTTTACTATATGATTTTAATTAATTAAACACATAACATTATTTTTTACGGGCATATTATAATAGAGGTGAGTAAATATGAGCATTTTAAACGATATGTATAGTGGTAAAAAAATTGAATTACCTAACGAAGTACACAACGAAGACGGTATTGCAAACGACGGCACAAAAGTATACCTTGGCAGTGAATCTTTAACATGGGACGCAAGACAAAGGCGAAATGCAATTGCCAGTGGTGCAATTAAACCCGATATGGCATATTCTCAGCAAGAATTTGTAAAAAATGAAACCACCGGCCTTTGGGCAACAAAAAGCACAGTTGATGCACAAGTTGAACTTAGAGAAGAAACTCCCAGAGGATAATATGCTTTTAATAAGCACGTTATACTAATTAACCGGCGCTGTTAACAACGTTTTTAAAACAATAAGTACTACAAAAATTTTGCTCTAGTTTTTGTAAAGGCTTTTCTCGTCAATGACTCTAACGCGCAAAACACCTAAAACTTAAAGCTTAACTGTTTAAGTTTTAGGTGTTTTAAATTTTTTATAACTTTAAATAAAATAAAACAATTAATAATCAAATATTAACTACGTCGTTACTTATTTTCTTCTTTTTCAGGCATTTCATTTGCCCATTCAAACCCTTTTTTAGCAATAATAACCGCAAAAATTTCATTTATAATTGCCGCTGCAGCTATTGTACCCTTTATAAGTGTGGCAGAGCTATCATCAAAGCCTGACAAAGAAGTTACTGCCATGCCTGTAAACACAAGCGATACCCCCGAGTGCGGAAGTAATGCAAGACCCAAATATTTTTTAACATTAACATTTGCCTTGCTTTGTGCCGCGCCTAAATAAGTGCTAAAATATTTGCCAAACCCGCGAGAAATTATATAAACCGCCGTTAATGCACCTGCACCAAATATTAATCTATAATCTAACGGTGCAGCTAAATTTAATATCATAATAATAAACGCATTACTTACAATGTCTTTGGCACTATATGCAATTCTTGTAATTTTTTCTTCGCCTACACAGTTTGCAACCGTTGTAAAAAGAGCCATACCTACAAGCATGTAATTGCCCGCTCTTTCCCCTATAATAAACGTATCATATAAAACGCAAACTACAAATGCTGCAAACACAGTTAAAATTGTAACTATAAGCAAACCCTTATTGTTTAAATTTTTATTATAAATAATAGCGGCAATTCTACCAATAATAATACCAAAAATAACCGGTATAATTACAGTTGTTAATATTACCGTAAATATGGAGGCTCCGCTTTTAGAACCCATTGCAGCTATGTAAGAATTAATAGAAAAGAACACTATAATAGCTACGACATCGTCTAAAATAGCAAGCGGAATTAATGTATTTGTAACAGGACCTTTTGTTTTAAACTCGTTTACAATAGACAAAGACGGCGCAGGAGCAGTTGCCAATGCAATACCACCAAAAACTATGCCAAGGTAAAGCGGCACGTTTATAAAGTAAAAAACCAACGTAAAAACAATACTTACAACCGCAAACGTTCCAATAGACTCATACAATGTAATTGTAATTATTTGCTTGCCGTACTTTTTCATTTTGCTAAAAATTAAATCTTTTGCAAACATTATACCAACGCAGCACTCAAGCAATTTACTTATATAATAATAACTAGTTGAGTTAATAATATTGTTGCTCATTAAATTAAGCGCATAAGGCCCAAAAACAATACCTGTTATTAACCAACCTAAAATTGCCGGAAGTTTTAATTTACTTACAAGTTTGCCCATAAGTGTAGCAATAATAACTATTGCTAAAACACGTAATATTGAAATAACTATTTCCATGAATTCTCCAATTTATTAAATAATATTTTTACTAACTGTGGCGCAAGCGCACAATATACATTGTACCACATTTTTTTTAAAAAACAATTAACATTTTTTGCGTTTTTTATAAAATAAATTGCACCGGGTTAAAGCAAGGTTTTTAGCACTACTTTATAACAAATAACAAAAAATTAGCATACTGTTTACCAGTATGCTAATTTTTCTGCTTTATAACTATTTTATACCTGATAATAATTAAAGTCCCATTTTATCTAATTGAGCCGCTGTTTCTTCAACTAACTTTACAATTGTTTTAGAGTTTTTACCCATAACACTTTTTAGGCCAAACAAATCCCCTGTTAATTTATCTAATAGTTCATTTCCTAATGCAGTTTTAAGCCCAGCTTGCTCTGCTTTCATAACGTTAAATGCATTTGCTTCTTTTTTCATAACTGCAGGTAAAATTTGCACCTGATTGTGTGAGTCTAGTGCAGGGAAAGCAATTATAGTTGCCATGCCGTGTTTAACAAGTTCAGGTTTACCTGCTGCAAATTCAGTGTCCTTAATTAACTCAAAAAGAGCTTCAAGAGTGTATGCGTTTTGAAATTTTACTTTAATAATTTTAAATCCAAATGCCATGATTAATCACCTTTCAATTTTCCATTTTTCATTTTTTTATAATATGCTTTTCATATGAAAGTATCATAATCAACTTCCAAAAAAATGCTATATAATAATGTACATAGTAATTATACACTATACTATCCTTGTTAACAACTATCCAATCGGACAGGTTTGCTTTTTTTATACCTTTTTATTTATTAGCACATTTTTGCGCTTTTACTTATAAACACCGCCAAAAACTGTAAAATAAAATGTTTATCCGCCCAAGGGCAGTTTTACGGTGCGCACTAAAAGGCATACCATATACTAATTTATTTTCATCAAATATAATTTTGCTCTTGCGCTTTTTTTATAATTAGCGCTCTGCTGTCTACTTTAAATTTCTTCATTATGTTAGAAACATGAAATTTTACAGTACCTATATTTATATATAGTTCTGCAGCAATTTGTGCGTTTTTATATCCTTTAGCAATAAGGTAAAGTACTTCTTTTTCTTTTTTTGTAAGTTGAGCATTTTTTTGTTCACCACTTAAATATCTAGGGTAATTTTTCGCCATTATTTTTAATTCATCTTTTACTTTTTTAATATAACTTGGCTTAATGTCATAGTTTTTCCAATTTATTTTTCTAAATAAATTTAAGGCAAGCACACCCTCGTTTGCTATTACTTGTATAATACCATATTCATATGCTTTATTTATGCTTTTTAAAAAGTAATTTTCCCACGGCTCATTAAGACTGTTAAAAATAATTGCCCTTAATAAATTAATTTGTATTATAAGGTAATTTCTCTCACATTCAACTGCATACTGCTCAAGCAAATTAAGTATATAAAGTGCATCTAAATTTCTGTCTTGCATTATGTATACTTTTGTTTTAATTAATAGCTCGTACCTATAAGTAAAGTAAAACTCGCCATATTCATTAGGCGCAAAACGCGCTAGCCAATCATTACAATAAGAGCAATTGCCTTGATACAAAGAAATTAGCGCTAAACTGGCTTCAATGTTTGGCAACAACTCTTTAAATTTAGCCTCTTTAGCTTTTTTATGAAATTGTTCTAATATCATGTAAGAATTATTTGCTTTGTTTTCAGTAAGTAGCACATTTGCCAATATTGCTGTTGCGGCATATTCGGTGCGTAAATTATCACTTTTTTCAATTTCATATTTTGCTTTAGACAAATAGTTTAGTGCTTCGGTTTTATTGCTTTTTTCAAAAAATATTTCGCCCATAATTATGTTAAAACAACCAATGGCTTCAAACCCAATAACTATTTCTACGGCTTTTTTTAGCGCAGGATAGAAAATTTTATTAATGTGCACCCAGTTTAATAAATCTAAACCGCCGTTTAACACACTCGGCATGTTCCCTGTTGGCATTATATTTCTCAATTTAACATTATTTTTAATTATTTGGTCTGAAAAAAGCAGCAAATTTTCTTTCAAACTTTCGGCATTTCCCATTGGGCAAGCAATTATAGTGCGCACATATGCATCTTGCGCCGTTGTTTCTTTTTTTTCTTTTACCGCCAATTCCTTTAATTTATTTAAATATTTATCGTACCCGTTTTTTCTTAAGCAATATGCCTCTGTTAATGCTTTTGCCCCAAGTAAACCTGCATTATTTTTATAAAGTTCTAATGGCAAATCATTTATATACTTGCTGCTAATTATTGCAAATTCGCACCCGTCTGCAATCTCGCTTAAATACACAATTATTTCTGCAATTTTTTTATTGTTTTTTAATATTTTATAACATTGCAACGCCATTTTAAAATCACGGTTATTTTCATGTATTTTTGCTGCAATTGTTAATGTTTGTTCAATTTTACTTAAATTTGTATTTGTTAATTTATTTAAAAAATAACGGTAAATGTTAGGTTCAAATGAATAAATATCTGGTGTTTTGCGGTATAAAAAACCACTAAAATTATTTGTGTTTTGTAATGTTTGCATTTCTTCATTTGTTAAAATTTCACTTGCAGCTTGCATTGTAAATTCATTAAAAACACTAAGCTTTGTTAAAAGTTCAGTATGCTCAAAATTTATTTCTTGTAATTTTATATCAAAATAATTGTGCAAATCATCTATTGCAAAATTATATGCACTTTGTGCGTTAAAAGTTGTTTGCGGCAACCTTATTATATATGCTATACAAGCAGTAACAAACCCATTGCTAAACTCAAAACTTTTATTTGCTAATTTTTTAATTTCTAAATTATTTAACCCCGCAAAACTAGGGTAAGATTTTATTAACTCCACTATTTCGTCTGTGCTCATTAGTAATTCGTCTCTGCCAAATACCATAATTTTATTAGCCAGTTTTAGTGGTAGCAAGTAATTTTCAAAATCACTGTCGCTTAAAAGTAAAAATTTAATGCTTTTATTTAGCCTTGAGTTACCAAGCAATAAATCTAGTAATATTCTTATTTTTTCATTATCTTTAAAAACTTGTATATTGTTAATAATTATCAACTTTTTATTTAAGCTTTTATTATATAATTCAATTTGCTTTTTTAACTCTTGTAAAAAATCGCTGTTTTTTGCATCAAAAAAAGTATTAGTAATATAGTAATTTTTAGCAAACCGCATTGCCCTAAATTTTTTGCCATACCCAAACATAGAATATGTGTATATTATATTACAGCTTTCAAAACCTGTTAACCATTTTTTACTTAAGCCGTCTTTAACCAATATGTCTTGCGTCAAAATTACCCTCCTTTTTTAGCTTGCATAATGTTTTATTTTATGCACTATTATAACATGTTTTGCTTTTGTTACACAAGCATGTTTTAGTTACAAAAGTGAAAGACTTTTTATTACACTTTAAACTTTGTTAAATATTTTTTTAATTATTGCTTGACAAAAGTTAAAAAGTAAATTACAAAATCATTATATCTTGATATAGTTATTTATCGGAGGTTATTTTATGAATTTGTGCTGTAAAACGCCTGAAAATGTAATAAACCTAATTGCAAACGATGCCATTTCAGAAAATTTATCGTTTTTTTTCAAGTCTTTTAGCGAGCCCATACGTATTAACATTTTACTTGCTATGTTGCATAACGAAATATGCGTGCAAGATTTAGCAACGTTGCTTAACGTGTCACAGCCAAGGGTTTCAAACCAGTTAAAATTATTAAAGTTGAACAAACTTATAAAGTCTCGAAAAGAAAAAAACAATATTTTTTATAGCTTAGACGATAAGCATATACAAGATATTTTAAGTATAGGTTTGCTTCATATTGAACATTCGGAGGGATAATTATGCTATTATATTTACACAATTTATGGGATTTATTTGTAGATATGTCTTTTTACATTGTTATTGGTTTAATTTTTACAGGCCTATTACATGCATTT
>CAYJDK010000034.1:0-13143 GCA_964368905.1 uncultured Bacteroides sp. | reverse complement strand
TCAAGGCTAATTTTAATATATTCGTCTTCGCTTGCTTTGTTTGCAACAAGGTTTGTTAAGTACCCTATTGCGTCCATTGTCTCGCCTCTGTGGCCAATAAGTGTACCTGTTTGGTCACCGTCTATTTTTAAAATTATATTATCTTCGCTTTTTACTGCTTCAATATTAATGTCTTTAATGCCCATATGTGCGCCAATTTCTTTTATATATTGCACGGCTCTTTCAAGTTTTTCGTTACCACTTATAACTACTGCTTGTTGTGAGCTTTCTTGTATAGTTTTTGGTTGTTTTGGTTGTTCTTTTGCCACTTGTTTTGGTTGCTCTTTTACTGCTTGCTTTGGTTGTTCTTTTACTACTTGTTTTTGTGCTTGCACAGGCTTTTCTTGTTTTTGCTTTACAGGTTCCTGTTTTTGTTCGCTGTCTATACTTACTTTAACTTTTGCCGGCACACTTCTAAACAATTTTTTGCGTGGCAACTCCAATACTTCTACTGTTACTTCTTCTTCGCTTAAACCAAGCTGTTGCAATGCAGACTCAACAGCCTCTTCTACTGTTTTACCTGTAACTATAAGTTCAGCCATGTTTGGCCTCCTTTTCACTATATGTTATTTATTCACCGTAGCGCTCTGAATCTATTTTCCTTGCCTGCTCCAACCTTAACTTCTCGTGTTCAGATTGAGTTACCTCTTTAACAACTTCTGTGCCTTTTTCGTCTTTTACAACAACTTGTTTTTTCTTTTTACGTGCTTTTCTTTTTTCTTCAAGCTGTGCTTCAACTTCAGCCTTTATTTTTTTAGGGTCGTAAATTTTTCTTAAAACATAAGATTGCCCAAACATTAGCACGTTTGAAACTGCATAGTAAAGAGAAAACGCAACAGGCACTGTAAAACAGAACCAACCAAACATTAAGCTCATTACCCAAGGCATATATTTCATGTTACCCGGCATTTCTTGGCCTGTCATCATTGGTGTTAGCAACTGTATTCCAAGCATAGAAACAACTGTAAATATAGGTAGTATTAAAGTTGTCCAGCTTGAAAGGGACGGCGACGCAGTTAAGTCTATGCCTAAAAACATAAAGTCAAGTTCAGCCATTTTCATAACGGCTTCGCCAAAAAATTGTTCAAAAGCCGCAGGGTTGTCGTTTACTTGTGCTAAAAGCGTACTTTCTAAAATATTTACTTGTAATCCGTCTATTGGTACTAATTTACCTGCAGCGTCAATGCTGCCAAGGCCGGCGCTTACAGCCGCTGCATTTATTGCCTCTGTGCTTTGGTGGAAAATGTGTTGCAATGGGTAATAAAGCACATCAATAAGGCCAAAAATAACAAACATATTTAATAATAAAGGAAAGCAACCTGCTGTCATAGATATGCCGTTTTCTTTTTGAAACGCCATTAACTCTTCATTAAGTTTTGCCCTGTCGTCTTTATACTTTTCTTGTATTTCTTTCATTGGCTTGTTAAAGGCCGACATTCTTGCTGTACTTTTTTGTTGTTTAACGCTTAACGGTAACATTATAATTTTTGTTGCAATTGTAAAAATTATAAGTGCAAGGCCGTAAAGCGGTACAAGTGAAATTATCCACTCCATTGCATACCCAAGAAAGGGTGCTAAAAAATCGAAAAGTGCCATATTATTCTCCATTCTTAACGGTGCACACTTTTATTATTAAAACAATTTACTTTTATTTGTTTTTAAATGCACCTGCCGCAATTGCGGTATACTATTTATAATTAAACGGTATTTTGTTGCTTTTTATAATGTTTTTATAACGCATTAATTAAAAACAAAAATAACCGTTAATCATCAATTTTAATCGCTTTTTGTTTTCCACTTGCCTTTATTTGGCACATGGTCTACCCCACCTTGGCAAAAAGGGTTGCAACGCAAAATGCGCCACACTGTAAGTAAAAAACCTTTAAAAAAACCGTGTATTTCAAAAGCTTTTATTGCATATGAAGAACACGTTGGATAAAACCGGCAATTGTTACCAAGTAGCGGTGATATAAATTTTTTATAAAGTTTAATTAAAAATATTGATATATGTTTCATATAAACGTCTTTTCAACAAAAGTTTACTTTTTATAATTTTGTTTGTACTTTTTGCTTATTATTATAAGCATATTTAAATAATATAGGCAAAGTGCTTAGCAAGTTGTGCTTAGCAAATTCCTGCTTTTTCCATTAAACTTTTAATGGTATTTTCTAACTTTGTACTTTTTAGGTTTGGCGTAAGTGCGCGAGACACCAAAACAATATCAACACTATGTTTATCAATTATCTCTTTTGTTAAAATATTATTAAGCGCAGCTTTCATAACACGTTTTGCCCTGTTGCGCACCGTTGCTTTGCCAATTTTTTTTGTTGCGGTTAAGCCTATTCTTACTTTACCGCACCTGTTTTTATTTACATACATTACAACATGTGAATGCACATAACTTTTACCTCTGCTGTAAGCCCTTGCAAATTCACCGTTGCGCCTTAATGTCTCGTAGCGCATTTAACACACCTAATTTCCGTTAATAAAAAAAGTTGCAAAAAAGCATACCATTAAAACAAACATACAATTTACAACAGCTTTATGTATGTTGTTTATAACTGTTGCATGCTTTTTTACAACTTAAGTTTTATTTTGCAACTGCTAATAATTATGCAGCAAGTTTTGCGCGGCCTTTGCTACGGCGTGACGCTAAAACTTTACGGCCGTTTGATGTTTTGCTGCGTGACAAAAAACCGTGTTTTTTTGCTCTGTGAATTTTTTTCGGCTGAAATGTTCTTTTCATGTACTAAACCTCCCACGTTTTACATAAAAACACCAAATATAGTGGTGCTTATACTTTAAAATACAACTTATATTATATGTGCAAGGCATAACCCCGCAAAATAGAATTATATCTTAAATATAGCTGTTTTGTCAATAGGTTTATTAAATTATTTGTATTTTTTTAATAATTAAATTTAGTTTATTTTTTGTAAACTAAATTTAACATTTAAAAAATATTAAAGTAAAGTTTGTAAGTAGCTATACTCATATAATACATTATTATATATAATAAATGCAGTTGCGATATTATTAAAAATATGATATAATTTTATCGTATGTATAATTAGTTTTTGTGGAAGGATTTTTTTTATTTATGAACTCACTTAACGAAATTTTTGATGCTGTTAAACAGTACTGTAAAGAAAGAACAGTACCTGCTTCTTATTCATTGTTTATAGAGAGCTTAACGCCTATTTCTATAAATAATCAAGATGTTGTTTTACAAACAACATCTGAATTTTTGCAAAATATGGTATCTCAGCGTTACATAGAACTTTTAACAGAGGGTTTTAAAGCCATATTGGGTTTTGATGTTATTATTGAAATTACAGTGCCTGAAAGTAAAGAAGAAATTTCTGCGCCGGGTTTGCCCGGTGGTAATTATTCATATACATTTTCAACGTTTATAGTTGGCAGTACAAACAAATTTGCACACGCTGCAGCACAAGCTGTTGCGGCAAACCCGTCTGGCGCATATAACCCACTTTTTATATGGGGAGAAAGCGGGCTTGGTAAAACACATTTGCTAAGCGCAATTAATAGCGAAATACAAAAAAACCATTCAGACTACAAAATTGTTTATGTAGACGGCGAAACGTTTACTAACGAAATTATTAACGCAATACAAGAAAAAAGAACGCTAGAGTTTCAAAACAAATACCGTGCAGCAGACGTTTTGCTGGTAGACGATATACAATTTATAGGCGGAAAAGAAAGCACTCAAGAAGAGTTTTTTCACACATTTAACACGCTTTATAATGCAGGAAAGCAAATTGTATTAACAAGCGACAGAGCCCCGCGTGAAATTAAAAGCCTAGAAAATCGCCTTCGCACTCGTTTTGAGATGGGCCTTATAGCAGACATAGGTGCACCTAATTTTGAAATGCGTGTTGCAATTGTTAAACGTAAGGCAGACCTTTTATCGCTTGAAATGCCGGACGACGTGGCAGAATACATTGCAAACAGGCTAAAAACAAATATAAGGCAACTAGAAGGGGCAATTAAAAAAATGAATGCGTACAGAATGCTTGAGGGTATGCATCCATCTATAGGAATGGCACAAAACGCAATTAAAGACATTTTAAGCGTTCAACAACCAATACCAATAACTGTTGAAAAGATTATTTCAGAAGTTGCAAGAACTTATAATGTAACTCCGCAAGAAATAAAAAGCACAATAAGAAGCAGTAATATATCTGTTTCTCGCAAGGTTTGCATGTATATAATAAGAGAAGTTACAGGCATGAGCATGGAAGATATAGGAAAAGAATTTGGAGGGCGTGACCATTCTACCGTTGTTTACTCTATAAATACAATTCAAAAACTCATAAAAAATGAACAACACACGCGCGAAACAGTAGAAGATATTATAAAAAACATAAAGTCTTAACTTTCAACAATTTTTAAACTTTAAACAACAATAATTAAACAAATATGTTAAAACATTATTTTTTTCAACATATAAACAATTTTTTAATACACCTTTAAATAACAAAAAAACATAAAAAACTGTTAACTTTACTTACATTTTAACACTTTTTAACATTTTAACACTTACTACTACTACTACTATTTTATATTTTTATATAATACATTTTTTTTAAAAAATAAGAGGTTTTCTATGAACATAAAATGTGATAAATATTTATTAAACGACGCTGTTGCCGGTGTTAGTAAAGCAATAACTTCTAAAAGTGCAATTCCTGTATTAGAGGGAATACACTTAAAGGCAGAAGGGTTTCAACTAACATTAACCGGGTATGATTTTGAAATGGCCATTATAACAACTATTGAATGTGACGTTAAAACTCAAGGTGAAATAGTAATATCTGCAAAGTTATTTGGCGATATAATACGTAAAATACCGGGAGAAGAAATAGAAATTAATGTTGATGATAATAACAACGTTACAATTAAAAGTGGTATTACACAATATACACTTATGGGTATTGATCCTTCGGAGTATCCTGCATTACCAAAACCTGACGTTGAAAAAACCGTAGAAATAGAACCTGCTATTTTATGTGATATGGTTAACACAACAATTTTTGCAGTTGCAACAGACGATAAACGCCCGGCCCATACAGGGGAGCTTTTTTGTTTTACAAAAAACAATTTAAAATTAGTAGCCTTAGACGGTCTTAGGCTAGCCATTACCGAAAGAGAAATTATTTGTGACAAAGAAATAAATATAATAATACCGCAAAAAACATTGCATGAAGTTATAAAACTTGTATCTGAAGATGAAACGCCTGTACAAATAATGGCAAACAAACGGTTTGTAATGTTTTCTAACAGTAAATATACAATAATAAGAAGGCTTATTGAAGGAGAATTTTTAGATTACGAAAACGTAATACCTAAAAGTGTTATAACTGAAATTGTAGTAGACACAAAAGAATTTATTGATGTTATTGAAAGAGCAAGTTTAATGATAACAGAACGCCTTAAAAACCCATTAAGGATATTATTTGATACCTCTAACAATATACACGTTAATTGTAAAACAAGTTTAGGCAGTGTAACAGATGAAATAAGTGCACAAGTTACAGGAGAAAACGTTGAAATTGGTTTTAATAATAGATATTTAATGGATGCATTAAGATATAGCGGTAAAGAAAAAGTTAAATTTTTAATAAACGGAGCATTAAGCCCTGTTATTATAAAACCTGAAGACGACGATAAATTTTTATTTCTTGTTTTACCGGTACGTTTTAAAAATTAATAAATTTATAATATTAAAATTTAAGCTGGTATTATAAAGGAGAATAATTTGAAAGTAATACAAATTAAAACACCTTTTATTAAACTTGATAGTTTATTAAAATATGCTGCAATTTGTTCAACAGGTGGCGAGGCAAAAACATTAATTATAAATAAAGAAGTTTTTGTAAACGGACAAATTTGTACAATGAGAGGTAAAAAAATATACAATAATGATATTGTAAAATGTTATGATATTGAAATAAAGGTGATTGAAACGTGATAATAAAAGACGTTGAAATAACACAATTTAGAAATATTATTAACGAAAAAATTGAATTATCTGAAAACTTAACAGTTATATGCGGGCAAAACGGGCAAGGAAAAACAAATTTACTTGAAAGTATTTGGCTTTTAACGGGAGCAAAAAGTTTTAGAGGCGCTAAAGACGCACAATTAATTACACATAATTATAATTTTGCAAAAATTAACAGTAACATAAAAAACGAACTTTCAAAAAATATAATAATTTCTGTTTTTCAAAACGAAAATTTAAAAGTATCACGCAAAGCATTTATAAACGATGTTGAATATAAACGTGCATCTTTAATTGCAGGCAATGTTATGTGTATTGTTTTTGAACCAAACCATTTAAAACTTATAAAATCTGGCCCACTTGAAAGGCGCACTTTTATAGATACTGCACTTTGCCAATTATACCCCGCATACATTACATTATTAAGAACTTATGCAAGAATAACAGCACAAAAAAACGCATTATTAAAAAATTTTTATAAAAGTGAACAATCAAACAGCCTTTTAGATGTATATAACGAAAACTTAGCTTCTACCGGAGAAAAAATATCTTTAAAAAGACAAAATTACATTAAAACAATTAAAAGCGATGTAATAAATATTTATGACGATATAAGCAGTAAAAAAGAAAATTTATCTATTATTTATAATGCTTGTTTTTATGAAAATGAAACACCTTTAATTAAAACTTTAAATGAAAATAAGCAAAAAGAAATAAATGCAGGTTTTTGTTTATACGGCCCACACCGTGAAGATTTTACAATTAATATAAATGATAAAGAAGCAAAGTTATACGCAAGCCAAGGCCAACAAAGAAGCGCTGTATTATCTTTAAAATTAGCAGAGGCAAATGCCGTTTTAAAAATAGCAGAAGAAAAACCAATTATGCTTTTTGATGATGTTTTAAGTGAACTAGACGACGCAAGACAAAATTATATTTTAAACAACATTAAAGATAAACAAACTGTTTTAACTTCTTGTGATATTTCTTTATTTAATAAAACAAACGGAAAAATATTTGTAGTTGAAAACGGAAAAATTAAAAATTAATTTTTATAAGGACTTTTTATGTATTTACATTTAGGACAAAATACCGTAATAAAAACAAATGAAGTAATAGGAATTTTTGATTTGGATACTTGTACAATAAGTAAACATACAAAAAATTATTTAAAATATAATGAAAAACAAAAAAATGTTATAACAATAACTAACGATTTACCAAAGAGTTTTATTGTTTTATCAAATAAAAAACAAAAAAACAACTTAGTTTATATAAGCCAAATTTCTGCTGCTACTATTAAAAAACGTGCAAATAAACCATATACAGATAAAGATGATTTTTAGCGTTTTACTCTATTAAGTTTATACAAACCGCGCCTTTATTGCGGCTTTGCCTTTAATTTTTAGTTTTTTACCTATTAAGTTTGTGCAAACCGCGCCTTTATTGCTGCTTTGCTTTTAATTTTTAGTTTTTTGCACAAGCCGCGCCTTATCACGGTACACTGCAAATGTCTGCTCTTATCTGTACAGTGTGCCTTGCGCATAGACACTCATAAAAGCAAAATAAAACGGGCAAAAAGCAAGAGTGTCGTTTGCTGCGGCACACAGTTCATATAAAGGCAGAGCATTATACAGTATACCGCGCTGTGCGCTTACATAACTTAGTTTTAATTTGCAAGTTTACACTTTTTACGTTTGCCTTAATTTGCAAATTTACACTTTTTGCGTTTGCTTAAATGTGTAAATTAATAATTTTAAGAAAACATAAATTTTTACATATATATTTTAAAAACAAAAATATATAACCAACCAATAAAAGTTTTTTGCCAAGCTTTTTTTCAAAAAAGCGGGTAATAAGAGAGACGGAGAGAAATAATGTCAGAATTAAATAACAACGATTACGGCGGCAAGCATATTCAGGTACTGGAAGGTTTAGAGGCAGTAAGAAAAAGGCCCGGCATGTACATTGGCACCACAGGCCCAAGAGGTTTACATCATTTAGTATACGAAATTGTAGACAACGCAATAGATGAAGCCTTAGCCGGTTTTTGTGACCATATATCAGTAACAATTAAAGAGCACAACATAATACAAGTACAAGATAACGGCCGTGGAATTCCTGTTGACATACAACCAAAACTTGGTATTCCTGCCGTAACAGTTGTATTTACCGTACTCCACGCAGGCGGAAAATTCGGTGGCGAAAACAGCGGCTATAAAGTAGCCGGCGGTTTACACGGTGTTGGTGCGTCTGTAGTAAATGCTTTAAGCGAATGGCTTGAAGTAATAGTTGTTAAAAACGGCAATAAATATTACCAAAGCTTTAAACGCGGAGAACAAGACACGCCCCTTCAAGACTTTGGCCCAACTAAAGACCCAGACGGCACAACAGTAACATTTAAACCAGACCCTGAAATGTTTACCGAAACAACAGAATACGAATACGACATTTTACAAAAAAGATTACGTGAAGAAGCTTTTTTAAACGGCGGCGTACGCATAACTTTAACAGACGAACGAAAAGAACATGAAATAGAAGAAGGCACACCAAAAAGCGAAAGCATGTGCTACGAAGGTGGTATAAAAAGCTTTGTTGAATATATCCACGAAAAAAACCAGCTAGAAGTACTACACAACGAAGTTATTTACTTAAAAGGAAAACAAAACGATGCAATTGCAGAAATTGCACTTCAATACAACAACAGCTATAACGAGAGAATTTTAAGTTTTGCAAATAACGTAAACACACCGGATGGCGGCACACACGAAGAAGGATTTAAAACAGCTTTAACAAGAGTATTTAATGACTTTGGCCGCACAAAAGGTTACTTAAAAGAAAAAGACGAAAATTTATCCGGCGTTGACGTAAGAGAAGGTTTAACTGCGGTAATAAGCGTAAAATTAACAGAAGCACAATTTGAAGGCCAAACAAAAGCAAAATTAGGAAACACAGAAATAAGAACGCACGTTTCAGGCTTAGTTTATGATAAATTACGTGAATTTTTAGAAGAAAACCCATCTGTAGCAAAAGCTATTTTTGAAAAAGCAACACAAGCGGCAAGGGCAAGAGAAGCAGCACGTAAAGCACGTGAACTTGTACGTAGAAAATCTGCACTGGAAAGTAACCGCCTACCCGGAAAACTTGCAGATTGCCGTGAAAGAAACCCTGAAAAAACAGAAATTTATATAGTTGAAGGAGACTCCGCAGGCGGTAGCGCAAAAATGGGCAGAGACAGTGCAATTCAAGCAATTTTACCACTATGGGGTAAAATGCTTAATGTTGAAAAAGCACGCATAGATAAAATATACGGAAACGACAAATTAACACCTGTTGTTTTAGCCTTAGGCTGCGGTATAGGTGAGGAATTTGACGTTTCAAAACTAAGATACCATAAAGTTTTTATTATGGCAGACGCAGACGTTGACGGAAGCCATATTTGTACATTACTTTTAACATTTTTCTTTAGATATATGCGCCCATTAATAGACGGCGGCTACGTTTATATTGCCCAACCTCCACTTTATAAATTAGCAAAAGGTGGAAAAGTTCAATACGCATATAGCGAAGCACAAATGTCTAAAATAAGTGAAGAAATGGGACAAGGAACAAGAATAAATAGGTATAAAGGTTTGGGCGAAATGAACCCTGAACAACTTTGGGAAACTACAATGAACCCCGATAACCGTGTAATTGTTCAAATAAGTGTTGAAGATGCACTAAAAGCAGACGAAACATTTACAATTTTAATGGGCGATAAAGTAGAACCACGTAAAGAATTTATTGAAAAAAATGCACTTCATGCAAGAATAGACGTTTAATTTTATTATTTACTGTTTAATTAATAAAAATAATGCAACAATAATACATAAAATTAAAAAAAAATAAACCGAAAAGGTAGTAAAATATGTCTGATATTATTCAAAACGAAAACGGCGGCACAAAACTAATTGTGCGTGAAATAAAAGACCAAATGGAACAATCTTTTATAGATTATTCCATGTCTGTTATAATGCAAAGAGCACTGCCGGACGTAAGAGACGGATTAAAACCGGTACACAGAAGAATTTTATATACAATGCATGAAAGAGGAAACGACCCTTCTCATGCATACCGCAAAAGTGCAGATACAGTTGGCGCCGTGCTTGGTAGTTACCACCCACACGGAGACGGCTCTGTTTACGATGCAATGGTTCGTTTAGCACAAGATTTTTCGCTTAGATACCCACTTGTAGACGGGCAAGGTAACTTTGGCTCTATTGACGGAGACCCACCTGCGGCTTATAGATATACAGAAGCAAGAATGAGTAAATTTTCTGTTGATTTAATGACAGATATTGAAAAACAAACTGTAGACTATAAACCAAACTTTGATGAAACAAAACAAGAACCAACAGTTTTACCAAGTAGGCTGCCAAACTTACTTTTAAACGGAAGTACAGGCATAGCCGTTGGTATGGCAACAAACATACCCCCACACAATATATGCGAAGTTATAGACGCAGTTATTCACATGATACATAACCCAAATGCAGAACTTGCAGATTTAATGGAGCATATAAAAGGGCCTGACTTTCCAACAGGTGGCATAATAATGGGCCGTAGTGGAATACGTGCAGCGTACGCAACAGGTAGGGGCAAAATTATTTTACGTGGCCGTGCCGAAATTGAAGAAAAAGCAGGCGGAAGACACCATATTATAGTAACTGAAATTCCATTTATGGTTAACAAAACACGCCTTTTAGAAAGTATAGCAGAACTTGTAAAAGATAAACGCATAGAAGGTATAAGCGACTTTAATGATGAATCTAACCGTAAAGGTATGCGCATTGTAATAGAACTAAAAAGAGAAGCAAACCCACAAGTTGTTTTAAACCAACTTTATAGGTATACTCAACTACAAGACACAATAGGCGTTATAATGTTAGCGCTTGACGGCGGCGTGCCAAAAGTATTATGCCTTGCAGACATGATACAAAAGTACATAGAATTTCAAAATAGCATAGTTCGCCGCAGAACAATGTTTGATTTGAAAAAAGCACAAGAGAGAGCACATATTTTAGACGGTTTACGCCGTGCGGTAGACGTTGTAGACGAAATAATTGCAACTATACGTGCATGTAAAGGCGGCAGGGCAGAGGCAAAACTTGCCATTATGGAAAAGTTTGGCTTTGACGATGTTCAAGCAACTGCAATTTGCGCGTTCCAATTAGGGCAATTAGCAGGGCTTGAAATTTTAAAAATAGACAATGAACTTGGCGATTTACAAGAAAAAATTAAAAATTGGCAAGAAATATTGGCAAGCGACGAAAAAGTATTGCAAATTGTACAAGACGAATTAAACGTATTACGCAAAAAATATGCAGACGAAAGACGCACAGAAATAGCACATATTTCAGGCGAAGTTGATATTGAAGATTTAATACCTGAAGAACAATGTGTATTTACTTTAACGCATGCAGGTTATATAAAACGCCAAACAAGCGATACTTACACAGCACAAAAACGTGGAGGTAGGGGAATAACTGCGCTAACACGTAAAGAAGAAGATTTTGTTGAGGAATTATTTGTAGGCTCAACACACGATTACATATTATTTATTACAGACCTTGGTAGAATTTACAGGCTTAAAGGGTATCAAATTTATGAGGGAAGCAGAACTTCAAAAGGTGTAAACATAATTAACCTTTTACCGCTAACAGATGGCGAACAAGTTAAAACAATGCTAAGAGTAACACGCGAAGACGACGAAAACAAATTTATTACATTTGTAACTAAAAAAGGTATTATTAAAAGAACATCGCTTGCAAAATATGCAAACATACGTAAAAACGGGTTAAATGCAATTACGTTTAACAATGGAGATGCCTTAGCTTACACAGGAATAACAACAGGCGAAAACGAATTAATAGTAGCTACAAAAAATGGTATGGCAATACGTTTTGATGAAAGAGATGCTCGTGCAGTGGGACGAATGAGTATAGGTGTGCGTGCTATTAGGCTTACAAATAACGACGAAGTTGTTGGTGCAGGCATATTGCGTGAAGGCGCTTGCATTATGACAATTACTCAAGAAGGAAAAGGACGCAGAACAAAAATTGAAGGATTCCGCACACAAAAAAGAGGCGGTAAAGGTATACGCAATTACGGTAAAAATGGAACAGTTGCAGGAATTAAAATTGTTGATGAAAATGATGATATTATTTTAATAAGCTTAACCGGCATAATTATACGTATGCATGTAACAGACATAAACATACAAAGCAGGTACGGCAGTGGCGTAAGAGTTATGCGCCTTGGTGAAGACGACAAAGTTGTTACCGTAGCGCGCACTGAACATTCCGACGAAGAGGAAACAGCAAAACCTGTTATTGACGATGAAGATAATACAGAAGACTTAACGCCGGAACAAATAGCAGAACTTGAAAAACAAGAAACCGAAACAGAAGCTATTGAACCTGAAGATGATGAAATAATAAATGATGAAATAAGCGATGAATAATATAAATTGGCATGTGGGCTATTATTAGCCCACGCCACAAAGTGCTCTGCAAGGTATAAATATTTTATTTATGGCTTTTGGCCCCTGCTTTGCGGCACAACCGTTTAAACATGCCAACAAATATTATTTTATGGTTTACGGCTTGCCATTTTTATGGCAGGTACTAAAATATGCAAAAAAACATATTAAAACGGAGACAAAAATGGACAATTGGAATATAGACAAAAGCCAATTAAAAGCAAAACAAGATGCACTAAAAAAACAATATGAATTTGCCTATATTGGGCACGGAACTAAGGCAACAGGGTTTATGGCAAAAACCTTTAAACGCAAACCCGGCCTTTTTGTAAGGTGCATCCAATGCAGTTACTTTATGCCGCTAGACGCTAAAGGAGAAGAAAGTTGTATTTGTGGCAGCTTAATAAGAAACGATAAAGATTTAAAATGTGATTTTGGTGCAAATGAGGTAGAAGTTTTTAAAGGAATAAAACGTGGGTAAATAATTTTATGGATAATACTATTGCAGCAATTTCAACGCCACCCGGCGTTGGTGGAATTTCTATTATAAGAATTTCA